>DASSXK010000108.1:0-13638 GCA_035703945.1 Ktedonobacteraceae bacterium
GTTCCTTCAGAACCTCGCGATCCTGTGAAGAGAGATCGATATCGCTGGCAAGATTCAGTTCGTTCAGACCGTCGCGGATGGCTTTGAGGGTCTCAAGCTCCTTCACGTATTTCTTGTCACCAGATTTGGCGGCCTTGGTTGTGCGCTCGATGCGCTTTTCAACAGAGTTGAGATCTGTCAGGGACAGCTCGGCGAAGAGACCATCCAGGTCGCGACTGGGATCGATACTGTTATTAGGGGCGGGCACATTGTCGTTTTTGAATGTGCGCAAGACAATCGCCAGGGCATCGGCATTACGAATATGGCCGAGAAATTCGGGGCTCAGTCCCTCACGTTTCTCTGAGTCTGCTTGCTGTCCCATACCAGCGACATCAACAAATTCAACCGTTGTAGGTGTAACCTTCTTCGGATTGAAGATATCAGCCAGTGGTTGCAGGCGGGCATCAGGAACGGGGACCACGGCGAAATTGGCTTGAACGGTGCTGGAGGCGTAGCCGCTGATTGGAGCACCGGCCTTGGTCAGAGCGTTAAACAGACTGGTCTTGCCGCTCTGGGGCAGACCAATAATTCCAATAGTGAGTGACATTGAAAAAATCCTATTCCTTATCGTTGTATCTAAAGAGCTCTTTTGAGATCGAATGATCTTGACGTTACTGGTACCACGCCTTACAATGATACCTGATATTATGGAAATTCACGCTCTCAGGAGGTAACATTCTATGCCATTGTACGAGTATTACTGCTCGGATTGCAACTCTAAATTTGAACTTCTCGCGAGCCATCAGCATGCAGATGACATCATCTGCATGAAGTGTCACAGCGAGAACGTTCGCCGCCTCCTCTCTGTCTTCGCCACGCATTATGGGGATCGTTCAAACATCTCCTATGATGACGCCCCGGCTACGGGTGGCTGTGGTTGCGGCGGTGGAAGCTGCGGTTGTCACTAAGGCGTTGCAAGACGGCTTATTCACTGGATCAATCAAAGATGTTTTATAAAACCAGCTATCGGCGCGGCGTAATAGAGGGCGTGATCCTCTATACGCTGGGACGCCTGGGTGCGTTAGTTACTCCGGCCTTTTTTCCAGATTGGTTGTATGTCGCTGCCCCCCTGTTATTTTTGTGTTTGCAGTATTTTGCGGGTCCAATCTGGGCCTCCTATCGGATTAAATCCACCCGGCGAGAACGCCTCAGCCGCCGATTCTGGTTGTTGGGTCCGCGCATGGCGGGTATCTGTTTTGTGATCGACATCATCCTTTCCCTGACGGTTGGACTGAGCCTCTTCCCGGGCGATGTCCAGCGAGGGCCGGTGTTGATGCGTCTGTTTGTCAGCGGAGCTAATTACCTGAGCCTGCAAGCGTATGCGCTCTACGAGCTGCGTACGGGTTCACTGTTGCTGGCGCTTTTCACGATCTGGGTGATCTGTTCGCGGCTGGCGCAAGGTGGTTTCCTGCGTTTTACAATGCCTGCGGGCGGAAATCGCGTCACACTTTAAAAACAGCCCAAAACTCCTATCAAACAAGCAAGGCTCCTTGCGAATTCGCAAAGAGCCTTTTTTGCATGAGAACATGCTTTGATAACTATCTGAATGCATGTCAGGAACGTGGTTAGCTCGCTTTTCTCATCAGGAGGACTACTGGTCGATCTGGGCTCTTTGCAAGCGACCACTGTAATCGGTATAGACGACTTTCCATTCGGTAAAGACATCCAGGCCAGCGAGTCCAGCTTCGCGGTGTCCGTTGCCGGTGCCGCGTGTGCCGCCGAAGGGAAGTTGAATCTCAGCGCCAGTTGTGCCAGCATTGATATAGACAATCCCGGTCGTCAAATCGCGCGTAGCTTGATGCACATTGTTGATATCGCGCGTATAAATCGCGCTAGAGAGACCATATTTGGTCTCATTATTGACCTGAATGGCGCGCTCAAGCGAACTAACTTCAATTACCGAGAGCACCGGCCCAAAGATTTCTTCCTGGGCGATCCGCATCGTAGGCAACACATCAGTGAACAGCGTCGGAAGATAGAAATTGCCGCGCGAAAGCTCGCCGTCGCGATTAAAACCGCCGCCCGTAAGCAACGTCGCGCCCTCGGCCTTGCCTATCTCGACATAACTATGAATCTTCTCCATTTGATCGACATTGATGACCGGGCCAACATCGACGGCCTCTTGCAGACCATTTCCCAGGCGTAGCTGTTGGATACGCGGCACCAGTTTTTCCAATAGTTGCTCGCGGACAGCCTGGTGAACGATCACACGGCTACAGGCCGTGCAACGCTGACCGGTCGTGCCATAGGCGCTCCAGAGGATACCCTCGACCGCCAGATCCAGATCGGCATCATCCATCACAATTACGGCATTTTTGCCGCCCATTTCGAGTGAGAGACGCTTCAAGTTTTTTGCCGCCTCAATCGCCACGTGTCGTCCAGCCTCATTTGAGCCGGTGAACGAAATGATCGAGACATCGGGATGCTGAATCAAAGCCTCGCCAACGACATTGCCGGGTCCAAAGACCAGATTCACAACGCCCTCGGGCAGCCCCGCTTCCAGCAGAATTTCCACCAGGCGCAGAGCGCTCAAAGGCGTATCGCTGGCGGGCTTCAGGACCACCGTATTGCCAGCGACAAGCGCTGGAAACAACTTCCAGGTTGGGATCGCGATCGGGAAATTCCAGGGGGTGATACAGGCCACGACCCCAACCGGATCGCGATGAGCTGCACCCGACTTATTCGGAAGCTCAACCGGCACCGTATAGCCAAACAGGCGGCGACCTTCGCCCGCCATATAGTAGGCCATATCGATGCCCTCCTGGACATCGCCGCGTGTCTCGCTCAGCACCTTGCCCATTTCCTGGGTCATCGTGCGGGCCAGCTCCTCTTTATTGCGTGCCAGAAGCTCGCCCACGCGAAAAAGAATCTCGCCGCGTTTAGGAGCGGGAACGAGACGCCAGCTTTCGAAGGCGGAACGAGCGGAAGCGACAGCGGCAGCGACCTCAGCCGGGCCGGAGAGCGGGAAGTGACCGATTAAATCACCTGTGGCGGGATTATAGTTGGGAAACGTCTGGCCGTTCTGGGCATGTTGCCAGGAGCCAGCGATGTAGTTCTGGAAAATACCAGTTTGAGTGGTCATATAGCACAATCTCCTGTGGAAATCCAGGCGCATGATGATGGTTCAGGCACTTGTGACTTGTGCACAGTCTCAACAGAGTATTTCATGGCGAAAATACCCATACATCGATAAACGCAGACCTCAGTGGCCATCCAATCACTTGTTTTCTGCAAGAGCACATTCAATCAATGAATGTTTGCGGCCCGGGCAATGCTTCAGGCAGAAATTATGTATTGTCCCACCATCTGAAATGGAAGGACAGCCACATTATCTGGCCCGTAAGGGAGAGGAAAGACCTCCCCTTACAGAATGCTTTTATTCAGAGTTGCCAGGAACTCCATATTGTTACTGGTCTTCGACATATGTTGCATCAAAGCCTCCATCGCCTCCAGGCCACTTCGACCGGGTTGGTCAGAAAGGGTTGAGAACATGCGACGCATAACAACAACTGCTCTGAGTGTTTTTTCATCGAGCAGGAATTCTTCGCGGCGGGTGCTGGAGAGGGAGATATCGATGGCGGGGAAGACACGGCGTTCGGCAAGTTTGCGGTTAAGGACCAGTTCCATATTACCGGTGCCCTTAAACTCTTCGTAGATCACATCGTCCATACGGCTACCTGTGTCTACCAGGGCGGTTGCGATGATTGTAAGACTACCACCTTCTTCGATCTTACGCGCGGCCCCGAAGAAACGCTTAGGCGGGAAGAGTGCGCTGGGATCAAGACCACCGGAAAGTGTGCGTCCGCTCGGCTGGACCGCAAGGTTATAGGCGCGGCTCAAGCGGGTAATACTATCCAGCAGGATCACAACGTCGCGCCCACTTTCAACCAGGCGTTTAGCGCGTTCGAGCACCATTTCAGCGACGCGGGTATGAGCCTCAGTTGGCTCATCAAAAGTTGAACTAATCACCTCGGCCTTGACCGAGCGTTTCATGTCTGTAACCTCTTCAGGTCGCTCACCGATCAGAGCGATCATCAGATGGGCATCGGTATAATTTTCGGTAATAGAGTTTGCAATAGATTTCAGCAGCATCGTCTTACCAGCTTTTGGCGGTGAAACGATCAAGCCACGTTGTCCTCGACCGATAGGAGCGACGAGATTGATGATCCGACCTGAAATGTTAGATGGCACCGTTTCCAGGTTAAACATCTCGCGGGGGAAGATCGGGGTCAGGATATCGAAATGCGGACGCCTTTTGGCATCTTCCGGGTTAATGCCATTGATGGCTTCAACGCGCAAAAGACCATAGTACTTCTCGTTATCTTTCGGAGGGCGAACCTGGCCAGAAACCATGTCACCTGTGCGAAGCCCGAAGCGGCGAATCTGCGACTGCGAGACATAGACATCCATGTTTCCCGGCAGAAAACGCTCCTGACGTAAGAACCCAAAGCCATCTTCGACGATCTCAAGCACACCGGCGCTGAAAATATTTCCTTGCTGCTCAGTGTGAGCCTGGAGAAGTCGGAAGACGAGGTCCTGTTTTTTGAGGGTGGAATAGCCGGAGAGTTCGAGGTCGCGAGCAATGTCGCGTAGCTCCGTCAAAGTTTTTGTTTCTAACTCAGCGATGTTCACGTTTTGTAGGGCGAAGCAAATCCGGGGGGAATAACACGCCCATTCTCCTTTCTGGATTGAACATGAATGGTAGGGTGGGAAATCGGGTCTACTGTTTTTCGGAATTGTTCGGGTTCTGAAAAACGGGTGGCAACAAGCTGGTCATGAGTGATGAAAGAGGCAATGGCCAGAATTCCATGAACCAGTGTTATTCGGCGTACAGCGCGACAACATACACATTAGACCATAGGGTGGGACTACGCATGGTGCGATGCACATGTCAGGAGCTAGCAAAAATATACCACAAGCACAATTTGGTGTCAAGGGATTTACCAGCATCTTTATTGATGGCATTCTATCGAGTTTGCCTGTGTACAAGCATGGGACGTTGGTGGGTAGATTTTCGGGTGCCGGGAATGCCAATCCAACCTGAGTTCCGTTGTCTATCATAGAATGGAAACCACGCTTTGTCAATCCATTCATCACATTTGCGAGCATGATCGCTCAGATGGCGTTTTTCTAGCTCCAAATTGATGACATTGTTAGCATGAGGATGTTCATACAATTGTGGGAGTGGGGAGCCAAAACCGTGGGCATAGTGGCATAATTCGTGGGCGACGGTAGTAATCAAGACTGCTTCTGGGACTTCTGGATGTTGTAAGAGCGAATTGATGCCGATTAAAGAACTGCTTTCATCAAGTGCCATCCGAATTAGCCCCAAACGCCGCTTCCAGGGATAGCTATAACGGATGACGATTTCGTTTTTGCAGGACACATCGGGAAAATGGGTGGACCATATATAATCAAGCAACTGGTTAAGGTCGCGGGAGAAACAATTGAAATCGAATGTGGCTATTTGTTTTGTGAGAGCCAGAGACATACATTCACTCCTTACAGTACCTCTGTACTTTGTTCGTGCTTTGCATTCAGTATAATGAAGCAAAGCTAATAGATATTCATCCCTACATAAAAAGCGATTGTCATGGGGTAACAGAGGCTTGTATGCCTGTGTTGCGTTGTGAGGGCCCCTCTTTTCCTTCACGTGAAAAGCTCTCCAAAAGAAGCAATTTTTTCATTTCAGCCAGTTTATTAGTCATTTTTGGTGGGTATGACCGTCAAAAAAAGCCCGATAACCACGTCTATCTAGTGATGAATCGGGACGGTACATTCCACTCTGGATCGGATGCCCAAAAAATTTTATTTTGCAGATTTTTGACGTCTCTATAAGTGTAGAGGATTTGACATAATCGTAAACACCACACAGTCGATAGGTAATGATTTTTCTTCGGGGAAGTGGTGTGTTGATGAAATATTTTCCCAATCCGCATTTTCTACTCCAATATGTGACATTTGACATATTTGTTTTGTAAAAACTTCCGGTATAGTAGGGGTAGAAAAGAATAGATAGGTAGTACAGAAAGGAGACGACAGCAATGATTAGTACACTCTGTGAATGCCCCGCAACTGATGTTGAGACAGATTGGTTTATAAAGGATGGACCTATGCTTGAAGATGTTTTCGCAACGGCCCCGATCCCTGCTGTCAAGCCTCTTTTCCAGCGCGATGATGAGGAAGAGCTGTACACCCAGTTCGAGCAGGCGATCAGCGGGCGCGTATCGGCAATCCAGGCACGTTTGAGCCTGATTAGCGGACCCCTGGCCCGTGAGGTGGTCAGTGAGGCCCTGCCTTTGAACGAGAAGACCCGCTTCTCCTTCAAGGTACCAATGATATTGATCCAGGCCTGCCTTGGCCTGATGCTGATTTTGATCGGATTTGACCTGTTCGGGCTGCTGCTGGTGGCTGCGAACCATATCCATTAAACAACGGAGCGTGCTATGAAAGCCGCTCCGTTTCGCGTTGAATAAACTCCTCCCTCTGGTCTTCTTCTCCCCAAATTTTTCAACTTCCTGAATTTCAGCTTTTATTTAGAATTTTCGAGTTAATTTGTATCAATTTTTGGGTATCTGTGCGTTTAAAGAGTATGAGCCTGTTATTTAAAGACATTTCGCAACGGCGCTCTCGCGCCGACTAAGCGCTTTCTCATCAGGGATCACTGGAAAGCATCAATGTTGATCGTTTCTGGCAACTTTCCGACTAGCTTCTTAAGCGCGTTCAGTCAGCGAAGTGAATGGCTTATAAAGACTAAGCGCCTGAATCTTTCCCTGTTTTTGCTGATTTTCATTTTGATGTTTCAAGAAATACACTTGTCCGTTGTGGTATATAACAGGAGTCGACGAGGGCAAGCTGAACACGCGTGAAAGGGGGTTGCGTGCGGGAAGATCCTACGCTATCAAATGCTACTTTAAAGACCCGGTATATGAAAGCTGGGGCAGGAGTACCGCATGTCACCTCCGCGATTGGGACAGGGGACAGTCCGAGGCGCGCACGTGATCGGCGAAGCTCGTTTTTTAGTCGAACGGTGATCTGGGTGACGGGCCTGATCTGCCTGGCGTTATTGCTCGGTTCATTGGTTCAAGCCTGGTCCAACAGTCAGTTAAATCAACGTGTGCAGCAGACGCAGGCGCAACTTCAACAGGTGCGTCAGCACCATCAATATTTAGTCCAGCAGGCAGATCGCTATCGAGATCCGATCGTGATTGAGAGCGAAGCTCGCCAACAAATGGGCTACGTGAGGCCAGGTGAGCATCCAATTGTGATTATCGGCGCACCGAATCCCGTCCAGCCAATGCAAGTGGATGCCGGGAAATCGAAACAAGATACAAACTACTGGCGTGCCTGGTGGAATATTTTCTTTGGCGGCTAGTGTTATGATAAAAACAGTACTTCTTTTTTAGGGTAACGGGGTATCCACATACATAAAATGAACTAGCGTTTTGTAATAGATAAGTCCTATTCTGTTGACAGCGCGGGTATCATAGATGTATACACTCATTGTGACGTGATTGTAAGCCCCTTGGAGAGACAAACGTGAAACAGCGTTACAGCTTGCATCTATTTCTCGAGATTATTATGCTTCAGCTCTGGCTGAAGCTTCTTGGATTTGGTGGCGAGGTGTCGCGTTTCTAGCTATAAACAAGTTATTTCTTCAAGCGGAACGCAGAAAAATCGGCGTTCCGCTTTTTTTTATTAAAGGTGAACATGGACTAATAAAAATAGTAAGGAGCAATTGGTATGCGTCCAATAATTGGTATTCCCTGCCATTCAGGGCTAAGAGAGGGGACCGGACGCCCCATCTATTGCAATAATCGGACTTATTCTGATGCGGTGGAAAGTGCGGGTGGTATCCCTATCCTGATTCCTCTTCTAAATGATCTAGAAGCTGTTGATGCTCTACTGGCGCGTGTCGATGGGCTGTTGCTGCCCGGTGGAATCGATGTGCAACCACACCTCTATGACGAGGACCCTCATCCGTTGCTGGGCGAAGTTGATCCCAAGATTGATGACCTGGAGTTGGCGTTGGCCCGTTGGGCGCTGGAAAAAGATTTGCCAATTCTCGGTATTTGTCGCGGCCTGCAAGTGTTAAATGTTGCCCTCGGAGGCACCCTCTACCAGGATGTCAATGACCAGATTGATGGGACGATGCGTCATGTGTATCCCGATCTTCCGCGCACTCAAGTGATTCACAATGTTGCTGTTGAACCTGAGAGTCTGCTTGAACAAGTAACAGGGAAACGCTCCTTCTGGGTTAATAGCATCCATCATCAGGCTGTCAAAAAGCCAGGCAAGGGTGTGCGTATCAGTGGCCGAGCGGAAGATGGCGTTGTGGAAGCAATTGAATCGACCCTTAATCATTACGTCATCGCCGTACAATGGCATCCTGAGGAACTTTTTAAGACCGAAGAGGCCTGTGCCAATCTGTTTCTGGGCTTAGTCAATGCTGCCTCTGCTCCTGTCATGCCCGTGGTGAAATCCACGCCCGCTCCTACACCGGCTCCTATGGTTGCAACAGTGCCGTCTGCACCCGTAGTTTCCGATGATCCCGCAATCGTAGCGGCATAAGCGCGCCAATTTTTGCCCCGTAGGGGGAGAGATACTGAATATTCTTTCATTTTTCTGCCTTCTCTCCCCTTATTTTTTTGTATCAGAATCTACGGCGCGCCTGATATTTTCCCGATCTAAGGGCTTTATTTGTTGGACCGCCAGGGGTTTTTGGGCATTGAAATACTTCGGTTTTTTCCCCTAAAGTATGCTACAATTAGCTGCATGGTGAGAGAATCTAACGACTCAAACAATCAGGCGGAGACTTCTTCTCTGCTGCATAATAACCGTGATCTGGCGATTCTCTATGCGATTGCGGGGCAGTTGAATCGTAAAATTGATGTGCACGAGGCTTTGCAAGAGGTGCTGGTACAGGTCACTAAACTGCTGGAATTGCAGACAGGCTGGGTCTGGCTCCTGGACGAGCATGGTGTGCCCTATCTTGCTGCAACGCAGGCGCTTCCTCCCTACCTGGCGGATCACCCCGAACGTATGACTGGGACCTGTCTGTGTGTTGATACGTTCCTGGCGGGAGGGCTGGCTGGAGCTTCGAATATTGATGTCTTGCGGTGCAGTCGTCTCAAAAACGCTGAGCGCGATAGCGATCCAACTTCCTGGAATCTGCGTTTCCATGCCAGCATCCCGATCTACGCCGGTGAGACCCCGCTAGGGGTGCTGAATGTTGCCAGCGAGGATTGGCGCGAGCTGAAGCCTGCGGAATTGCAACTACTCCACATTATTGGAGATCAGATCGGGCTGGCGATTCAGCGGGCCACGCTTTCCGCCGCGCAGACGCGCTCCGCGACCCGCCTTGCAACGATTGAGGAGCGCAACCGACTTGCCCGTGAGATTCATGACACACTGGCTCAGGGACTGGCCGCGATTACCCTGCAATTGGAAACAGCGGATGCGCTGGTTGAATCCCGCCCCCAGCGCTCGCAAGAAGCGATTAAACGAGCTTTGAGCCTGGCGCGGCGTAATTTGGAAGAGGCCCGACGTTCCGTCATGGATCTGCGTGCTGCGCCCTTGCAGGGATACACACTTTCGGAGGCTTTGACCGTGCTGGCGCATCAGGCAAATGAGCAGGGTGAAATACCAGTCGTTTTTCGTTATCTCCCAGGTGATGAGGATGTGAAATTGACGACGCGTGTCGAAGCCAGCCTTTATCGTATTACACAGGAGGCTTTGACGAATGCCCTGCGGCACGCCCAGGCGACGCATATCGAGCTGCTTCTGAGTCTTGAGGAAGATTGTATCCACCTGATGCTCCAGGATGATGGAGTGGGATTTGATGCCGAGGCCGTCACACAAAATCCTTCTGAAGGTCATTTTGGATTGACGGGGATGATGGAGCGCGTAAAGTTATTGGGTGGTACTCTTTGTATTGCCAGTGAGCCGGGCGAAGGAACGTGCATTGCGATAGATGTACCTTATCATCAATAATTCGTTGCAAGCTGCCTGTAAATGGCTTTGCGACGGAATTTGTTTTTCAGGAAATCAATTGGCGAGAGAAGAAGGAAGACGAGCGACGATGATCCGTATTTTACTTGCAGATGATCATCCAATTGTGCGCGAAGGGCTACGAGCTGTCCTGGAGACACAGGCTGATTTCGAGGTCATTGCTGAAGCTGCCAATGGGGAAGAGGCCAAACGAATGGTGGCTGAACTGAAGCCCGATATCTTGCTGATAGACCTGGAGATGCCTGTTGTGGATGGGGTGGAGACGATCCGTGCCCTGCGCAATCTGGAAGTTGCGCCTCGTACAATCGTCTTTACCGCCTTTGATAACGATGAGCGGATCATTCACGCTGTCCAGGCTGGCGCAAACGGGTACCTGCTGAAGGGAGCGCCCCGCGATGAGATATTTAATGCCATTCGTGTGACAATGCAAGGCGGATCACTCCTGCAACCGATTGTGGCCTCAAAGCTGTTACGCCACATGGGTCAGTTGCCTCAGCATGCCAGTGGGTCCTCCACTTCCAATTCAAACTATAGCGGCCTACCAATGGAGACGCTGACGGAGCGCGAACTGGAGGTGCTCAATCTGCTGGCCCAGGGGATGCCAAATAAAGAAATTGCTTCTCATCTTGTGATTAGCGAGCGGACCGCGAAGTTTCACGTGAGTTCAATCATGGGAAAGTTGGGAGCAACTAACCGTACTGAAGCTGTTTCGCTTGCCGCTCAAAAGGGTTTAATTACGTTAAGGGCTTGACATGTAACATAGGGAGTACGTATGCTATCTTACGCACGCATATAGTGGATCAGGTGGGGATATTATGGAATTTCGAGATGTAGCAACTCCTATAAGCATTCTAGAACAGGCCGAACATTATCAATTTACACATGCCTTACAAGGACTTTTACCATCGAAGCTCAAAGCACAGACCTTAAAAAACGTGTTGGACCTGCATTGCAGGACGGGTCGCTGGGCGCTTGATTTTGCTCAGACATATCCACAAGCCAATGTGACCGGGCTGGACCAGATGCCTGAGGTGATCGCGCTGGCTCGCAAGAGCGCTGCAACTGGGAACCTGAGTCGTGTGCAGTTTTATACCGCGAAATTGAGCGAGCCATTACTTCTAGCGAACTCAACTTTTGATCATGTCCATTGTTTTGGTTTTCGTTATAGTCTCTCTCCCCGTCACTGGCAGCCTCTATTAGGGGAATGCAAACGTGTTATGCGTCCTGGGGCCTCAATTCACCTGTTATCTTTTATGCCCGGCCTCACCTCCAGTCGGGCCTTTCAACGTCTCTGGCAACTTACAGACGAGCTCACTACATTGATTAATTACGACTTCATTAAAGGATTGAAACATTCAAGCCCAGGGGTCTATTTCTGTTCATTATTACATGAGGTGGGCTTTGTAAATGTTGAATATGAATTGTTTCCGCTGGACATGGGCGGTGTGGAAGACCCCCGAAATCGCTCGTGCTGTCAGTTATTTTATAATGATCTCCTCATAACAAGGTCAATGTTTATTAAATTTCAGCTTGTTAGCGAGTCCGAATTTGATGAACTTTTGGATCAATATCAACAAGACTACTTCAGTGCAGATTTTTGTGGTGGTGGGGCTTTGATCTCCGCTTACGCGCTAAAAAAGAAATAAAGAGATGAGTCAAGATCCTGAAAGCGACCCTGAGAAGCAAGAAGTATTGTATCAGACCCAGATACAAAAGGCCGAAACTCAGATGAATGGTTTGTTGCATCAGATATTCCTGCAAGCCCAGGGTGGACAAATGTATCCCGCTAAGATTCCAGTGAACAGGATGCAGCGTGTCATCGATTTGGGATGTGGAGATGGGGAATGGGTCCTTGAGCTTTCACGCCGTTTTCCCCAGGTGCAGATTTTTGGGGTTGACTATGACGATGATGCTTTATATCGGGCAAATGTACGACGTAACGCGGGTAACTTCCGCATGGCAGGCTTTCGAAAGCTCGATCTGAGCGAAGAGTTGCAGGTGCTGGATGGCTATCTTGATTTTGTGCATCTGCGCCGTTGTGGGCGATTTATGCTTCCAGAACGTCTGCCCGCTTTTTTACAGGAATGTGTGAGGATTCTTCGTCCGGGTGGCTGGTTGGTGACATCAGAAGTTGAGATCTGTGAAGTATCCAGCCCGGCTTTTACGAGGATATACGCGGCTTTATTGAAGGCCAGGGTCGCGCTGAAGATGTCCCTGGATCAGTCGGGGGTAACGGTGGGAATCGCCGCTCAATTGTATCCATTGCTGATTCAAGCGCACCTGGAAAACGTTACATATGAATTGCACACGATCGATCTTGGATATATGTGGGGAAATTATGCACAGAGTTTTCTACTTGAAATCATCTCATTGGCTGCCCTGCTAAAACCGTTGCTGGTAGAACTGGGGCTGTTTGACGCGGAGGGCTTTGATGAGTTACATAGCCAGGCAGAAAAGGAAGTACAAGCGGATGATCGTTGTGGTTGGGGATTAGTAGTGACCGCCTATGGACAGAAAGGTGGCAAGTGATGCTCCGATTGTTATGTTGGGTAGGTACTACAGAGGAAAAAGGGATGCTATGTTAACAAATATTCACTCGATGCTGCTGCCGGAAATCTCGCGGAGGCAGATTCAGCAGAGGTGTTTCAGTCAAATTCTCAGTGGGTTAATTCCCGAAATCGTGCCAACAGCGAATATCAGGGATGTGTTGGAGCCAGTTTGTGGGCCAGGAGCCTGGGTCATTGAGGCTGCGCGTGCCTATCCCCAATGGCAAGTCACGGGCCTGGATGCTGATCCTGACATGTTGCGGGTTGCCGCTGAAAATAGCTATGGTTTTGGATTAGATAATCTTTTATTTCAACGGTGTGATATACGGAAGACGGCGCTGCCATACGCCTCAGAAAGCTTTGATTTTCTGCAAATGCAGAATGTAAATGCCTATATCAGGGCTGGAGCGTGGCCAAGGGTGATGCGCGAGTTATTGCGAGTGCTTCGTCCTGGTGGCTGGTTGCACCTGGTTGACATGGAGCTGGGACCTGTCTCAAGTCCGGCTTTGACAAGATTGGCGGTCCTGGCGGCGCAGGTCGTCGCCAAAATGAATCATGAAAATAAGGTGCGCAGGACCTTTAGTTCTGCTCTGCAATATCATCGCTGGCTGGTTGAAGCTGGTTGCCAGGATGTCAAGCAAAAAGTCTATCCGATCAAGCTGGGAGGATTTGAGGATGGGGATGGTATCGCACTGATTCTGGCCCGACTGGCCGAAGATAGCAAAGCGGTCGCTTTATTAAGGAGTATGAACCTTATCGATGGATGCGAACTGGATATACTCCTGAAGGATGTTCGGCACGAGATCCAGGAGATCGATTTTTGCGGTTCGTTAATGCTTATTTCGATTACGGCAACCAGGCCGCGCTTATTGCAAGTGAGTCGATAAACAGACCTGGCGAAAAAATGAGTCAATAGAGCCTTTGCCAGAATGTGAGATTACAATATTGTAATAAGTAGAGAGGGAGATGATTGTGTTACCGCAAGAACTGCTGGATAGCTGGGCATTTGAAGAAGGAGGACTCTATACCTCCGGTTTGGTGA
>DASSXK010000166.1:0-2979 GCA_035703945.1 Ktedonobacteraceae bacterium
GCCAGGATATTTGTCACTCCCGGCGTACCGCCCATCCCAAGGATTGCGGTAATCCCAGCGGCCTCGACCTCAGCATTCATATCCAGCAGTTTGCGCGTCATATGGAAAAGGCCGCCCAGGTCAGCATAGTGAACCTTCTCTTTGATGCAGGCCCGCAAAACTGGCTGGTTGAAAACATATTCGACGGCGTTCAGGACAACATCTGCGCCACGCAAGAGGAGCGCGAGTCGCTCCTCATTGGTGACATCGATCTGTTTGACCGTTACACGGCTACAATTGAGCGCGGCTGCGACCTCGTGGGCACGCGCTTCGTTGTAATCGGCAATCGTAATCTGGTCAATATCCTGGTATTCTGTCAGGGTGCGGACGGCGATGCGCCCCATGGCACCGGCCCCACCAAGTACAATGATATGCATTCCGAAATGCTCCTTCCTGTTAAGCGACGGCCGAAGCAGCATCGGAATCATGAGCTTCTATACTCTTGACATCATTAGTAGACAAGGCAATCACAGGTGTCGCGGAAGAGACATGCAGCTCTTGCAGGGTATCTTCCAGGCGATTCAGGATCGTATCGATCTCGCTGCGTGTGATCACCAGCGGCGGCTCAACACGAATCACCTGCGAATTGTTCAGCGTTCCGGAGATCAGCACGCCGCGTTTGAACAGACCCGAGGCGACGGCATAACCGGTCTCGTCATCCACAAAATGCATACCGATCAGCAGACCCTTGCCGGTGACATCGGTATAGATATCTTTATGGCGAGCGGCCACATCGCGCAACTGCTGAATAAAGTATGCGCCATTCTCGGCCGCTTGATCGCAGATGCGCTCTTCAAGCGTAGCGTTGATCGCAGCGATCGCGGCAGCACAGGCCAGGGGATTTCCGCCGGTCGTTGAAGTGTGAATAAAGGGATTGCTATTCAGAACACTCCAGATCTTCGGCGTAGACATAAACGCTCCAATCGGCATCACACCACCACCAAGGGCTTTTGCTGATGTCATAATGTCAGGAGTTACGTTCCAATGGTCAACGCCCCAGAGCTTGCCAGTTCGACCCATGCCGGTCTGCACTTCGTCGGCAATCAACAAAACTTCGTACTCGTCGCAGATCTGACGCAGGCGTGGCCAGAAATCATCGGGGGGAACTATCGCGCCACCCTCGCCCTGAACAGGCTCCATCACGACGGCCGCGATGTCGTTACCAACCTCACGTGCAATCTTAAGCTGCTGCTCAACGGCATTGGCATCGCCAAAGGGGACATGATAGATATTGTTATGGAGAGGCATGGCGGGCCGGCGGAACATCGCCTTACCCGTGAGGGAGAGCGAGCCAGTCGTTTTACCGTGAAAACCTCGGACGGCAGCAATAAAACCGCTCTTGCGCGTGTAAAGCTTGGCCAGCTTCATTGCCCCTTCAACCGCCTCTGTTCCACTATTCACAAAGAAGCTGTACTGTATGTCACCGGGCGTAATCTCAGCAAGCAGATGCGCAAGCATACCACGCAACGGATCTAACAGCTCCTGCGTTGGCAGCGGACTCTTTGCTAACTGTGCTTGAACGGCCCCGACAACTTTCGGATGTGCCCAACCAAGGTTGAACAAACCAAATCCTCCCAGGCAATCGATATATTCGCGACCGAGAACATCTTTGAAGGTTGCACCTCGCCCACTCCATTCTACCGACGCGAAATCCCCTGCCTCGGCAACGGATTTGCGGTACTCGATAAAACCACTATTGTAATATTTGGCGAAGTTGTTCACTGTCGTATCAATTAACCATTCGGCCTCGTGCAAGTCTAATTGTTGCTTTTGCACGATGTCAAGGTAACGCTGGGAATCGTCGAGGGCCTTGAGTAAGCCATCGGTACTCATAAAAATCCTTTCGGAAAGTACGGTTCAACACCTCTTTCACAACGATCCGTATATCGCCTGATGCCCGTTATTGACTTTAACGTTATGTCAACTCAAAAGGTGGGCTGATGAAAGAGTGGGCAGTTTTTCCCGTGAAAAGAAAGTTATCCAACGGGATAAGTTGAGGCCACCCTGCCTCAATACTGCAAAGAAATTAAAGTATGCTTGCTAAAGATTAAAAAGCACCTTTATGAGGAATGAAGGAAAAGATCTGCCGGACAGGCTGACTCAGAAAAGGGGCATGCAAAATGACCCGCTCCTGATAGTCTTCAGGCAAACGAGGGGGTTTGGCTCAGGGGTAGCAAGTGGATAGATGGAAACCGCGAAACACGTAAAATCGTGGGATATAACGGCCTCGTCTTTTACCGGGTATCTCAGTAATTTTCATGGTACACCATGTTCATAGACGCAACGGGATAAGCACAAGACTTGTCCTCTTCTTCCCAGTATACCTTATCCTCCAAGCAGAAAGCAAGCCTTCTAAGGGACTTCAGGCCCTTTTCAGCAAAACTTCACCTATCTTGTAAGATTAGAGGAGGGGGAAGTTGCGGGGCTTCGCCCCGCGCCCCAGCAATGGGCTTAGCCCTTGCAACCCGATTGTGAGATTTCGAGAAGAGGAAGTGTTGCAGGACACAACCCACACAACAGGCAATGGGCTTGAAAGAGGCAAAGCCCATTGCCGCATCTCTAATAGGCTACGCCAAGGCGTTTCTCAAGAAAGCCTGAAAGGAGGGAAAGAGGATAACAGATTGCCAGGTAAAGCAAAGCTCCCAGCACAAAAATAAACATCTTCGTGCCCGCATCGGTCTGGGGATAGGCAAAAGAAGATGTCACCTGCTCCAGTTCCAACACAGCGATCACAGATAGCAGGGAGCTATCCTGAATCAGCGTGATGAAGTAGTTTGTAAAGGGTGGAATTGTCAGGCGAATGGCCTGGGGCAGGATGACACGTCGCATTGTCTGGCCGGGACTCAAGCCAATACTTAAAGCAGCTTCGGTTTGACCACGCTCAACACCCTGAATTCCGCTGCGGAAAACTTCCGTGAGATATGCTCCATAGTTGAAGCT
>DASSXK010000186.1:0-8452 GCA_035703945.1 Ktedonobacteraceae bacterium
AACCAATTGCTCGACGACGTGGCTGACCACCTGATCAACCTCATAGGCATCAAAACGCAATGCCCCAAGAAAGTGCTGCGCTCGCTGTTGCAAAAAAGCATAGAGGGCAGGATATGTTTGTTCAGCTTGATACCTGAGATCGTGCGCCGTAAATGGCATCCGAAAAATACCTCCGAAGCAGGAGAACCGGCACCCACCGGCATCCACACAATGACTGTGAGGCCTGTCGCACATTACGGCAGCAACAACGCAGCCACTCGATCATAGAAGCTTGCATCATCGTCAGGCAGGCTCGCAAGCATGCTGAAAAATAATGTGCATACGTTCATGATGTCCAACAGATACCTTCCTCATCACCTGACACATAGAGGAAATATCGATGAAGAATTCTGCTCAGGCATCACATCATAAGACAGGAAATGCCGCAGGTTACACAGCAGGCAATGTGCTTTTTTTCGCGTACCAGCATATCGGTGTTTCACAAAAACGATCATAACATGATGAGAGGATCAGGGTCAAGTACAGTCTATAGCTTGAAACACAAAGCATAAACTTGAACATTACAGATTATAGATCTATTTTACGAAACAGGAAGTAGAACTTCTAGATAGAAAGAAGGAAGACCCTCGCCGAAGTGGCAGAGAGTCTTCCTTCTTCACCTTCAGAGTAGCCCCCGGCTAGACTGGAGCAAGAAAAGATCTGAAAAGCGCAACCTATCAAACGCATCAGCCTCTTTCCCCCCACTACTCTATATCAACACGTTTCCCCTGACGTTGATGTTCGTATGCCTTTTTGATGGCATTCAAGCTACGCTGTACCTCGCCGCGCTCCTCAAGTAGATTTGCGAAGCGGAAGTAGGCACTGGCAGCAATCTCATGAGCATTCGAGGTATCCAACAACTCAAGCGCTTCGTTGAAAAGCTTATCGGCTTTCTCGAAATCACCAACCGTGTGGCGAATCTGAGCCAGCGCCATCAGGGCCTGGCCCTGGGTCTGAGCATCGCCACTGGAACGCGCGAAATCAAGAGCTTGCTGAGCCTCCTGACCGGCTTCCTCGGGCTGTGAACGCTTCAGCAACAGTTCCGCCAGGCTGGTATGACAGATTGAAGCAGAGATCTCATCATGTAGTTCGCTTTCGATCGCGATGGCCTGACGATACTCGCTCTCAGCGGTATCCAGATCATTCTGCTTCTCCAGGGTCTTGCCCAGGCGCTGGTGCGTCAAACCAACCAGGCGCTGCTCGTCGCGCATTTCATAGATAGCCAGGCTACGCATGGCATAGTCACGGGCCATCGCTAACTTGCCAACAGATTTGTAGCGTTGACTGATCTCCATATACTTCTGCGCAAAACTCTTGCTATCGCGATCCATACCATCGAGGGTTGCAAGGGCTCGATTGTAGAAGGTAATCGCGCGCTCCAGATCACCGAGGCGGAAGTAATCATTGGCAAGATTGCTATAGACCTCTAGTGAAAAAATTGGATCATTAATCTGACCCTGCTCGATCGCAGCATTCGAGCGCAAATGATTTTCTACAGCCAGAGTGTAATTATATAAGGAGAAGTAGGCTTTACCAAGCAGGTTACGAGCACGTTCGATATACTCGACGTCATTTAAGCCTTCGCCCTGGGTGACAGCGGCGCGTAGATCTACAACTGCTTCCTGATATTCGCCGGCTCCGAAGTGTACCTGACCACGCATCAAGTAAAGTCTATACACCTGATCAGTGGTGATTCGGTCAGGTTGAATAGGAACAAGCAATGCTTCAGCCTCGGTATAAGCCTGTTGCTGAATCAAGACACTTGCCTGCAAAAGATCAACATCAATACGTTGATCTGGACCTGAATCGGCAGGCGAATAGCCAACAGCACGTGCTTCAGCAGCTCCGGCTGGCGAACCTTCGAGCAAGAAGGTCAAAGGGACATCCAGACGACGAGCAAGAATTGACAAGGCTTTCAAAGATGGACGAATCTTCCCGCGCTCGATCGCCGAGATGTAGGATATCGAAAACTCAGGAGCAGCTAGCTGAGCCTGCGTTAGACCCAGCTTGGTCCTCACTTCACGAATGTTCGTTCCAACTCTGGCGGCAACCGCCTTACCCACATTCGCAGTTTCAAGGGATGGCATAAGAAAACTGGTCCTTTCCAGAATACCAAAATCGATATTCTAAGGTATACTCGTTCCATTGTTCGATATGCTGGATCGTAATACCATCTATATCGCTTCTCTCCTTCATATCAGAATTGTCCAATCAATCTCTTTTACAATTAGATTCTAGAGATATGACAGAGAGAAGAAGTAACTTAAATAAAACATCATTTCTGCTATTGTATCACGCGCCAGCGCTTCTGGTCAACGAGTTATCGACTATTGATTTATCACTTTTAAATTTTGGCTCTCTCATCTCATACACAAATATACAGCTTACGGAAGTGTTTTAAAATTGATTACTTTACCATCTTTACTAGCACAGATGGCTGATTTTATTAAAGTTACAATGTAAGCTGTTTTATACAGGACGGATACTTCGCCTCAACTCTCAAACTTATTACAAGGTTTGAGCGCTCTTTCTCTAACGTGCCTGAAGACGAAGACAGCGCGCTTTACAAGGATTTTTATACCTTTGTAATTTACAAACGAATCGGCAACAATATTTTGAGAATTGGTACTAGTTGCTGTGCAACGGATAGGTGATCATAGTACCCATGTTGCTTTTTTATTTGACTATTTGCGATTGCAAAAATACTCACACCGCTTACTTCAAATGTCCTTCGTGTTAACCACGTTTGTTTCAACAAGCGAGGTCCATTTCCCCGTGCAATCCAGGTCACAGCGACCTGATTATCGCCAAATAGTTGCGCTGTCGGACTATAAGTGAGTGTCGGAAGCCCCTGAAAACGAGCAGTAAACCAGCGTTCGATCTCTTTTTTTCCAGAACGCACGTGCTTCATTCCAGAATCAAATAGCTCGGCATCGTCCGCGTAGAGCGAGACTATCGCTTCTACATTGCGATTATTAAACGCTTCGATCCACCTCCCTACCAGGAGTTGAGCCTGGTCTTCTGTATTCTCAGTTGTAGCCATACTCTTACCTCACTTATTCCTTCTTCTGGTTTCCTCATTATTATTGTAGCTAGATAGTCGTGTAACGTCACTTGTATAACTAAAAATACTATAATCTGCTAGGCTATTTGACCCATATTCTTTTTCTAAAATATGATTGCTCACTTTATAATGACGGGACAGGCTCGAATTGAGTTCCCTTTATTCTCGTTTTATCCTGACAGTTAGTTATACGATTCGCAAATAGTACAAATGGAAATGCGTTCTATCTACTATGCTGCACTATCAGATGGTACGCTCTAACTATGATAAAGTTACGGCTTCTCCCTGCGCCTGGAAGCAGAGGCGAGGCCCGTTAAGGATAGTTCTCAGGCTCCCTGGCAAGAGCGACAGCCCTTGCATTCCTGTTAGAATACCTCACCATAAAGAAAATAATGCTACAATTATTCATGTCAGCTCATATTATCAAAAACTAAACCTATGACAGTTCACTGTACTGGAGGTTGCATTTGATTAATACACAAACACTCTCGATTGATCCCCACGTTTTTCATAAAGACATCAACTATCTGGAGTCACTCTGGCAACGCAGACCCGTCGGCAACTATGATCTACCCATTCTCGATATTGGTGAAGGCATCCCTCTGGTCTTTGTACCGATTCTGGAACACCTGGAATTTGTCTATACCAAACAGATTCAAGCACTCAGCAATACCCACCGCGTCGTTCTTTACCGTCGTAATGAAAGCAGAACACATGTAATTTCGCTGGCAGCACGCGCCGAAGAACTACGCAGCGTGCTTGATTCTCTAGGATTGAAACAGGTTGACCTGATAGGACATGGAGATGCCGCAATGGTACTCTTTGAATTCGCAATTCGCTATCCAAAACGCTGCCGCTCGCTGATTATCATTACGCAGGGGGCCGATTATCAAGTTGCTCCTCATCCCTGGATCTGGTTCCTGCATGAACTTTTCTCGCGGCTACCGATAGAGCATCTGCTACCGGCTTCGTTCTTGCGGCGTACCGTCATCAACTACATTGTTGGCAGCAAACAGCCCGCCGAGATTCCAGCGGCCAAACAAGCGTTCTCTAATGAAACAATCAAGCGACTACCACGTTCCTTAATTGAAGAGCAGTTTCGCAAAATTGCCCTCTGGCCCGCTGTTTACAAGTATTCTGTCCTGCCTGTAATTCATCATTACGATATTCGCCGAGACCTTGATAAGCTAACGATGCCAGTCTTCTTGATCAATCGCGTCGATGATGTACTGGCCCCGGAAGCGAAGACCCGCTGGTTAGCCAATCATCTGCCCAATTGCGTTGGCTATGAACTTGTTCCAGGAGCCGATCGCTTCTTTATGTATTCATCACCAGAACCGATAACTGAACTTATTGAAGATTTTCTGGGGCGCACTGAAACACGCATAAAAGCCATCACCTCTAAGTAAATGATCAGGTACATGAACTGCTCAGTCGAGCAATTCACTGAAGCGACCGTGGCACACCTCTAGAAAAGCGCTCACTTTTCAGATATAAGGAGAGAGATATGCAACACCGCGTCGTGATTACAGGACTGGGAGTACTGGCCCCCAACGGCATAGGGAAAGAAACCTTCTGGCAAGCCTGTCTGGCAGGCCAATCGGGTATACGCAAGATCACGCACTTCGATGCCAGCCAGCATCCAAGCCAGATCGCCGGTGAGGTGCAGGGTTTCGATCCAGTCCAGGCGGGCCTGACCCCCACCGAGATCAGAACGCTCGATCGTGGCACCATGTTGGGGATCGCGGCTTCAAACCTTGCACTGGAAGATGCAGGACTTCTGGATTTAGATGAGACCGAACGCGCCCGGATTGGCGTCTATATGGGAACCGCGATGGCCAGCGTCGAAGAAGGCGAGCAACAATGGTTACGCCTCACCAATAATTTCGCCGACCCTCCAACAGCCCACGACGACGCACCAGGAACCCTGCTGCTGACACACTCAGCATCGGCAGCGATCGCAACACATCACCGGCTACATGGAGCTTGCGAGGTCATAGCAACTGGCTGCTCGGCTGGCGCAGATGCAATCGGGCTGGCCTACTGGGAGATTCAGGAAGGACATGCCAGCGTCATGCTGGCTGGCGGCACAGATTCAGCCATCTGCAACCTGGGGCTGCGGGCCTTCAGCATCATGGGAGCCTTGAGCACGCGGAATGACGATCCCGCTCGCGCCTCACGTCCCTATGATCTCCAACGAGATGGCTTTGTGATGTCCGAAGGGGCCGGTATTCTGCTGCTGGAAGCACGTGAACATGCCCTGGCTCGTAATGCTCACATCTATGCCGAAATTCATTCGTTTACTTCTAATATCAATGCCTACCATATGACGGCCCTACCTGACAACGGGGCTCCGCTCAAACAACTGCTGCTACAAACCCTCACGGAAGCCGCTTTAGCACCCGCTCAACTGGACTATATCAACTCACACGGCAGCTCAACTCGCTCTAACGAACGGGCAGAAACGGCTGCTTACAAGGAAGCGTTCGGTCCCTGGGCCTATCAGATCCCGATTAGCGCGACGAAATCCATGATCGGCCATTCCCAGGGGGCAGCCAGCGCCATTGAGGCCATCGTCACTGCCCTGGTAGTTGAAAGGCAGCAGATTCCTCCAACGATCAACCAGGAAGAGCCCGATCCTGCATGTGACCTGGATTATGTACCCAATACTTCACGTGCCGCAAATGTTCAGGTTGCACTTACCCACTCCAGTGGTTTTGGAGGCATCAATAGCGCACTTATTTTCACCAGTCCGGACTGGCAAGCCGCTCAGCCTGCGGTATAAGCCAAATGACATTGGCAAGTCTTTCAATACCTGGCCAATCCCATTACTCATACTCGTACAAGCAAGCAATATATTCTTGTTATTACAAGGCAATTCCCAACGGCGCTCCCGCTAAAAGAAGGAATACTCGCACCGCCAAAAGAGTATTGTTTGTATACAAGATATGCGGGAGGGATGAGAACGCAGTTGAATGGATCTTTTCATAATTCAAGATTACTCTATACTGGTTATTAAGAACACTCTATTACAGAGAGAGGTAGTGTTACCTCTCTCTGTAATAATAAATGAGATACCAGCGGCGCTCTATATATAGCTTTATAAAAAAGATGAAGGGATACTGACAATGGGGTTGATGACACGCCGCGTCGTCGTGACGGGTATGGGGATAATCGCTTCCAATGGGATCGGGCAGCAGGCCTTCTGGTCAGCGCTTCAAGCCGGACGCTCTGGCATCACGTTACTCCAACGTTTCGATACCAGTCGCATGCCGATCCGTGTTGGAGGCGAGGTGCGTGACTTCGAGGTAGAGCACCATATCAACCGCAAACTCGCCATGCGAACTGACCGCATGACTCACTTTACCCTGGCGGCAGCCAACGAGGCTTTGCAGGATGCTTCACTCCAGCTTGAAAAGGAAAATCCCCAGCGTATCGGAGCGGTAATTGCTAACGGTGCAGGTGGAATCGAGTTTGTTGCAAAGCAATTGGAGGCCCATTACACCAAGGGTCCACGCTCGATGAGCGCCTTTAGCGCGATTGCCTGGCTCCAGGTTGCCAACGTTGGACAGGTTTCGATCCACCATGGATTTCAAGGCTTTAGCAAAACGCCAGTGAACGATACAGTTGGCGGGCTGAATGCACTTGGAACAGCTTACAGAGCGATCAGACGCGGCTCAGCCGATATTATTCTGGCGGGCGGATCTGAAGCCCACCTCCATCCCCTCATGCTGGTGGTCATGCAGAGACAAGAAAACTGTGTTCCTGGAGATGACCCCACCGCCTATCGACCCTTTGATCGACGCGCAAACGGTCTGATACTGGGCGAAGGGGCCGGAATTTGCGTCTTAGAGGACTATGAACATGCCCGCGAGCGCGGTGCCCAGATCTATGGAGAGATCATTGGCTATAGCCAGAGCAATGATGCCTACCCCTTAACACATCCCCTGGCAGCACAAACCAGCAGTCCCTATTACGCCCAGGCCCTCCAGGCAGCCTTGCAAGAAGCAGAGGTTTCGCTGGAGCAACTTGGCTACATCAGCCTGGATGGACATGCCACCCCACCGGCAGACACGGCCGAAGCGCAGGCCCTTCAACAAGTCGCGGAAGAACGCCTGGCACAGATTCCCGTCAGTGTTCCGCGTACAATGTTTGGTCATACCTTTGCAGCCGCAGGCGCTCTTGATACAATTGCTGCTCTGTTGGCCTTGAAACATGAATACATCCCACCTACGATTAATAGTAAGGACCTCGATCCTCGCTATGGCCTGGATCTGGTACGCGACGAGCCACGCCCTCTCAGACAAGGCACAGTGCTGCTGGGAGCACGCGGACGCGGTGGAGTCAACGCGGCTCTTGTGATCAAAAAACAAGAGAACTGAAGCAAGACTATTTAAATGGAAAGATGATGGAAAAGAGATGACCCAGGAAAGCAAGGATTGCTATCACGGTATTACGCTTCCAGGTGCCGAGGTTGAGACACTCAAAGCATTGGAACACGCACTTCAAGCAGGAGACGCCCTTGCGCCTCAACAACACTTGCCGCTCCTGACCAAAGAGCAACTTGTCAGCAATATTCATAAAGCTGGCTTCATCGCTCACAATGGCTCTGTGATTGCCCTGACCGCCCGCTACTGCAATCTGGAGAAGCTACCTGCTTCGCTGGGATCATTGACCAGCCTGCACCACCTGGACCTGACTGGCAACCAACTCAACGAACTCCCTGGCTCAATTGGAGAACTGAAGCAGCTACAAAAAATCTATCTTGACTATAATCAATTGACGATTCTGCCTGAAAGCTTCAGCCTGCTTACTCAACTCGAAACACTTCAGTTGGATGGAAATCGCTTGACAGCGTTGCCTGAAGCGCTTGGTGAACTGAAAGCATTACAAGCTCTCAACCTTCACGACAATGCCCTGACCTCCCTTCCAGATAGTATTGGTCGCTTAACACATCTCAGTGAGCTTAGCTTGAGCAGGAACAAGCTTACATCACTGCCTGAGTCCCTCTGGCAACTCACTGGCCTTCAGGTACTCAATCTCGGTGAAAACCATCTGGCAAACATTTCAGAAGAAATTGGGAAGCTCAGGCATTTAAAGATGCTCGATTTGGGTCACAATGATCTGACAGAACTCCCAGAATCGCTCGGCAAACTGGTTGAACTGAGCGATTTCCTTTATCTTAGCAATAACAGGTTGACTGCTCTTC
Source organism: Ktedonobacteraceae bacterium (assembly GCA_035703945.1). GTDB lineage: Bacteria > Chloroflexota > Ktedonobacteria > Ktedonobacterales > Ktedonobacteraceae > DASSXK01. The sequence continues at coordinate 8,313 of DASSXK010000186.1, forward strand.
CGGAGTCGCTGGGAAATTTAGTCAAGCTCAGGTATCTCAACGTGACGGATAATCATCTGACATCGCTCCCAGAAAGTCTGGGGGATATGGCTGAATTGATTGAGCTACGCGCCTACAACAATCGGCTCATAAGTCTGCCT
>DASSXK010000315.1:0-7531 GCA_035703945.1 Ktedonobacteraceae bacterium
CTGGAATGCAATTGACCTGACACGTGGCACCCTGCAGGTCAAACAGACGATCGCGCGAATCGGAAGGCAAGGATTTGTAGTGTCCGAGCCAAAGACGGCGAAGAGTCGTCGGCGTATTCACCTGTCGGCTCTGGCGATTGAGGCCTTAAAGCGTCACCGGGTACGTCAGAATGAACAGAGGCTCGCGGTTGGACCAGGCTGGCACGACCAGAACTGGGTCTTCTGCAACACAGTGGGCGGGCCAATCGATGCAGGAAATCTTCTGCGTCGCTCCTTCTGGCCACTACTTGCGAAAGCGGGCCTGGAGCGTATGCCGTTTCACTCTCTGCGTCACAGCGCGGCCTCGCTGTTGCTCTCGCTCGGCATCCACCCGAAGGTGGTGCAGGAGTTGTTGGGGCACAGCAACATCAGTATGACATTGGATATCTACTCACATGTCATTCCAGCCATGCACGCTGATGCGGTCCAGCAGCTCAGTACCCTGCTCACAAGCTCCGAAAACGCGGTTGCTGTCACGGTTGCTGTCAAGGGAGCGAAAACGGGGACCGATGCCCTGTAAGAAACAAATGAACCCGCGCTAGAGGCGGGTTCGCAAAGTGCACCCAGAGGGATTCGAACCCCCGACACTCGGTTCCGAAGACCGATGCTCTAATCCGCTGAGCTATGGGTGCAACAGCGTTATTGTGCCATAGCTCAGGGCAATTGTCAAGCGATTCTTATCCTGAGATCATCTCTTCAACAGCCTCCGCTCCCCATCACCATTGTATCCATCATCGCCCCTCCACCCGTAACACAACCATGAGACAGAAACAAGCAAAACTAGCCGATCATCAATACTAACAACCCAAACGCCAGACTCACAACCAACGCACGAATCAAACATAACTGAGAATATACCAACGCCCAACCTATCATCTCTCTCTTCTCAGGTTGTATGATACAGGCAATCGAAGAAAATATCACGCCAGACCTCGTTCGCCAGCGAGAAAGCCAGAAGGAGATTACTATGAGTCCAATTGAGATAGTCGAAACTTTCATCACAGCCCTGCAATCAGGAGATTATGAACAGGCAAGTTCTCTGATAACTGACACTTTCACCAGTACTGGCTTCGGCGGCCCCATTCCTCAGACCCTGGACAAAAACACCTTCCTTGGTCTCCAGGGAGCTCTCTTTGACGCGATACCCGACATGGACTACAATCTCTCTTCGCTTGAACTCCAGGACCATCAGGTTCTGGCCAGCATAAACCTGAGTGGCACCCAGACCAATGAGTTGGATCTGCCCTTCCCACAAATCTCGCCCATCCAGGCACTCCAAAACACGATTACACTGCCAGCCGAAACAGTGATCTTCACCTTCAAAAATAACAAGATTGATACCATGAAGATCAAACATATTCCCGGCGGCGGCCTGGAAGGTCTTCTACAACAACTGGACGGCGAGATCTTCCCCACCCATGGCACCGATCTGGACTATCATCCTGCCGGCGATCCAGATTAGCAAAATGCTCTGCAAGGCGACCCTCACAGAGCATTCATTTATAAGAAATTACCATGCTTCAAGCTCTATGTATCGATAGAATCTTCAAGCCAGCCTGGCAATCGAAACATAATCAACTGTCCCCAAACGGCACAGTCGTTAAAGCTTGACCCGGCTGGCTTCGACCCTGGCAATCAGTTCCTGAAGCGGAATCTCTTCCATGGAGGTCAATTTCATATCGGCATGCTCCAGGGAGAGCTGACTTGTCAGCGTGTTTGGAATCGCAACGCAGAAAAGGTTGGCGTTCTTGGCAGCTTGGACTCCATTTGGTGAATCCTCCAGCGCGAAAGCCTGGTCGGCAGAGACATCAAGAGCCGCCAGCGCCGCCAGATACAACTCCGGGTCCGGCTTGACCTTCGTCACATCATCGCGCGTGCGGATCGCATCAAAGTAAGAAATGAGACCCAACCGTTCAAGATGTCCCACAACCCATTCACGGGGCGAGGCCGAAGCCACCGCCAGCTTCAGGCCCAACGCCTTCGCCTGAAGAATATACCTTTCAACACCCGGCAACGCTGTCTTCTCCGCCAGAAACTCACCACACAAACGACGCTGCCACAGGTACATCTCTTCACGATTCACGCTCTGCCCCACCTGCTGCTCCAGGTAGTCAAAAGGATTAAAGCCGCCATGCGTGCCAATACAGGCCGCCCAGACGGAAAGGGGAAGATCACAATCGTAGCGTTTGTATATCTCAGACCAGGAAAGGTACTCCGGAAGTTCAGTATCTAAAATGAGGCCATCAAAATCAAAAATCAGGGCTTGCATGCAGAAATTTTTACTCCTTGTTTCGTCCATCTCATATCACCCCTAGTATACCATCTCATTGAGATTAACCAATGAACGCAGCAAATCCCTATCCCAAAACTGGTATCTTTATAGCGATTAAAGCCTGCTCGATTATTCACAATATTTTCACAATTTGGAAAACAAGAATAGCTAATTGTAGCAGAAATATCTGCTCAAATAATTGGAAAATACCGCAAACCTATGTTACCATGTACTTATTAGAATCAGAAAGGACGTTTGATGAAACGCATTTGCGTTTTTGCAGGATCAAATTCAGGGAAGAAGCCCGTCTATGCTGAAGCGGCGCGGGAGTTAGGACACGCCCTGGCTACCCACAATCTGGGATTAGTCTACGGGGGATCTAGCGTGGGATTGATGGGAATTGTGGCAAACGCAGCCCTCGAAAAAGGCGGCGAAGTAATCGGAGTAATCCCAACTGGCGTGCTCCCCTTAGAGGTGGCCCATCGCCAATTGACCATCCTTCACGAAGTCGGTAGCATGCACGAACGTAAAGCCTTGATGGCCGAACTGGCAGATGGCTTTATCGCTCTCCCCGGCGGTCTGGGAACGTTTGATGAACTCTTTGAAATCGCGACCTGGGCCCAACTCTGCATACACACCAAACCGATCGGCCTGCTAAATATCGCTGGCTACTACAACATCCTCATCTCTCTGCTGAAACAGGTCTCCAGTGAAGGCTTTATGCCAACACAAAACCTTGACCTGTTCCTTGATGCTCAAAAACCCGATCTTCTCTTAGAACGTTTTATAGAATTTACACTTGCCGCTCTTGCTCAAAAGTGGGATTCACTCCCGCCAGAAAGCTGATCAATAAAAAGACAGGACTAAAGGTAATTTCCAGCGAAAATAGCTTCTCAACGCGATCGTTTAATGGTATATTCTTAGCAAGCTTGCTTCCCAGGAATAGCAATACAGTTCAGCCAATGCCGCTGGCCTGTAATTTTCTCCGTTGGCTCAAAATAAAGAGAAGCTTTTCTGGACAAATTGATTACGAATACGTCTGTCAATTCGCGGGCTGAAAGAAAAGAAATAGATATCTGGAAAGCTTTCAGAAGACGCGAGAGCGCCTTTGCGAATTATCTTTCAATAACAAGCGGCTTTGTTGATCTTAGGTCAACAATTGTATTACCAAATTTGTATTACCCTATCACAGAGTTGGTTGTATCTATTATCTAAACGAAATTATGTCCTTAAAAAGTAGGAGGGAGTATACTAATGTCTTGGGAAGTTTATCCCCCTGCTGCACAAACCCCTCGCAGCGCAACTATTCTGATCGTAGAAGATGATCTCGATATTGGGGATTTCCTCAGTCAGATTATCGAAGAAGAGACACCTTATTCAACCGCCCTGGTCGAGAATGGCAGGAATGCCGTTCAAAAAGCTCAGGAGCTCAATCCCTGTCTGCTCCTGCTGGATTATCGCCTGCCGGGCATGAATGGAATTGAAGTCTACGATCGTTTACAAGAGATTGATTCTACTCGGGGTACACCTGCCATTATGATGAGCGCAACCCTGCCCGATAAGGATTTACAGGAACGCGGCATCTATCCATTACGCAAACCAATGGATATCGGCGGCGTCATTCGCATGATTACCCATGCAATGGCAACCTTTGAGGAACAAAAACTTTATCAAAATAGCTAAGTTCTGATCCATATATTTGCAGCCTGACAGGTAAAAATGCTAACGATTGAGCGCAACAAGCTTCTCAGTGCCTCCAAGGCTGCATACGTTTCTTACGCATTCAGATATTTCGACCGATCCCTTTATCTATTCGCAAGCGTCCTGTAATCTTATTCCCTATATCAAGATCAGCCAGAATTTGATACAATACAGGTAGCTTCTCCTGACACATAAGTCAGGGGTGCGACCACAGGAAAATTGAGAGGTACTTTATGGCAAATAAAGAACAAAAACAGAAAAAAGAAGAAAAAGCAAAACCCAAATCCAACAAGCAGAAAAAGGCGCAAAAGAAAGAAAAGCGCGAAAGCACCGGTTCGACTCTCTCGTAACAGGCCCAGGTCAACAGAGAACGCCGGGGAGGAGCAGCCTTCTCAGGCTCTCCTTCACCGGCGTTCTAGTATCAGTACTTTACAGGCGTGAAGTAAAAAAGAATCTTTTTTTGTCGCAAGGACGTTCTTTTTATAGAAAGCGTTTTTACCCGTAAAGCATATGCAGGCAAATTTTGCAAGCAGAGGGTGTATACACAAGGACTTGACATTCTTGTTACAATGCGGGTAGACACAGCCATCCAAGCAAGACCGTGCGCATTTATCCAGAAGCACTGCTTCCCTGGTACCACAGCCGCACAAAGAAGGATGAAAAGAAATGGGGGTTCCGCATGCAGTCGATGTCTCACGAACGAAGACAGAACCGTGAGATTTCCCCAGACCAACGGCAACGGACGGGGATGGCAAAGCCGGTCAATCCAGAGGTGCCCGAGGCACAAGAAGATCAGTGGGCCGTACTCCGGCATGAGGTGGAGGTTGAGGATATGGGAATGGGACAAGAGGCGGAAAGGATTAGACCAGGCTGGCAGCCACGTGACACAGAAGATGATGCATTATCGCCCCAGTCATCCTTTGAGGAAACAGTCGATCAATCACAACACCATGTTGATATAGTCGTTGCAGGCGTCGGGGGCGCGGGCATGAATGCCGTTGGTCGGATGATTAACGCTCATGTTCGTGGCGTTCGTTTTGTCGCAATGAATACCGATGCACAGGTTCTGGCACTTTCAGAAGCACCAGACCGCATCTGCCTTGGCGCAAATTATACCAAGGGGCTGGGTGCAGGTGGTATCTCAGCCGTCGGCAATCGAGCCGCAAATGAAAGTATGCCCGAGATTCGCGCTTCCTTCGAGGGCGCAAACCTGGTCTTTATCGCGGCTGGCATGGGCGGTGGCACCGGGACTGGAGCCGCTCCGGTTGTGGCCTCGATCGCAAAAAAAATGGGGGCCTTGACGATTGGTATCGTGACCCTGCCCTTTACCTTTGAAGGCACACGCCGCCGTCGGGCTGCCGAAGAGGGTCTGGCCGAGCTGCGCAATGCGGTTGATGCTCTGATTACCGTTCCAAACGATCGCCTGCTCTCGATTACCGGGAAAGATCGCAGTCTCTCGGATGCCTTTAAGCTGGCGGATGATGTCCTGCGCCAGGGCGTGCAGGGTATTGCTGAAGTGATTAACGTTCCCGGCCTGGTCAATGTGGACTTCGCGGACGTTCGCAGCGTCCTGCGCGAATCCGGCACGGCTTTGATGAGTATTGGTCAGGGCGAAGGAAGTGATCGGGCTCAGCGGGCAGCCCAACAGGCTATCGATGGCGGATTCCTGAACGTCGCGATTCGAGGTGCAAAACGTATCCTCTTCAATATCAGCGGCGGCGAGGATATGACGCTCTTTGAGGTCAATGAGGTGGCTGAAAAGATTGGTCAGGCTGTTGATAGTGCCGCCGATATTACCTTTGGGGCTGTGATTGATCCAAGCCTCGACGATACGATCCGCGTGACATTGATTGCCGCCGGCATGGAAAATGTTCATTTGACACAGGCTGCCAGAATGAGCGCCAATCGCACGGCCACAACCGATCATACGCTGCAACGGGCCAGCCTGCCACCAAATCCCAATCGTGCTACAATGCAGATTCCGGCCGTTCCTCCGTTGCCAAGGACACCCCAACCCGTGACACCTCGTCCAGGCACAGTCCGACCAACACCGCGATATAACGAAATCGAGCAGGAACCAGAACCCAGGCGTGTTGGACAAAATCCACCGGCGCACGTGATACGACCTCCACGCAATCAGCGCAGCCTGAATGATCTGCGCGGTCTGCGCAGCCTTGGTCGCCGTCAGGAGAACCAGACAGACACAGATGGCGAGCAGGAGGAGGTTGATATGCCTTCTTTCCTGAAGAAATTTAACTGATCTCTTCTGAGGCCAAAGCACCAAAGAGGGAGTAACCCAATGGCTACTCCCTCTTTCAATTACCTTTGTTAGAACACCAATGTAGACTACTTACTCGTCCTTGCCAGAAGCGACGCGGCCGCGCTCGCCGCCTTTTTTGCCGATGCGCGAATAGAATTCAGAGCCTTGTTGACGCTTGGTGGATTCCCCACCTTTTTTCCCAATCTCGGCATAAAACTGCGGGCCACGTTTTTCTTTGACCGTTTCTCCGCCCTTTTTGCCAATCTCGGAGTAGAATTTCGGGCCATACTTCTCCCGTACAGCCTGTCCACCATGTTTTGCTTTCTGCGATCCAGGTTCAGGTCCACGTTTATTATTTGCCATAGAAAGTCCCGCCTCTCTTTTACTCGTACTTCCACTTTTTCCCAACTAACAACGCGGTGAGACATTCATGCTTGCAGAACATCTCGCTGCTTATAAATGCAACTGATGCTCTCGCGCCTGCGCCATTCGATTTGCAGTAATCCCCGCTGTGATACCAGCACCAACACCATTATCAATGTTGACGACCGAAAGTCCTGGCGCACACGTTTGTAACATCGATAGCAACGCGGCAACTCCTTTGCCGCCGAATCCATATCCGATCGACGTTGGCAAACCTATGACAGGGACTGGAACTAACCCTGCCACTACCGATGGCAACGCTCCATCCATTCCGGCAGCGACGATAATCACATCTATGTCAGAGGCAAGCAGGTTCCGAAGCGGCTCTACCAGCCGATGCAATCCTGCAACACCTACATCATAGATACATGACACACGACAACCCATCTCTTCCGCAACGAGCGCCGCTTCTTCCGCAACCGGGATATCGGATGTGCCTGCACTGATAACACCTACATGGCCGCCTGTACGTCTCTGGACATAATCAGGCTGATAGATGGTGATTGCTCTGGCAGCCTCTCGCACACGCACTTGCATATCCGGGAATGCTGCTTTGATTTCCTCTATCACCTCTGGACGTACTCTACTGATGATTGCACGCCCGGTTCCTCGCAACAATGCTTGCGCAATTGTTATGATCTGGGCGACTTCCTTCGTCTCGCCGAAAATGATTTCCGGGACACCTTTGCGTCGCTCTCGGCCGGGATCTGGTCGGGCCTCAATCGGCCCGTTTCCATCCGCGCTCTCGTCTGAGGTTCTTTCGTTCGATGAGCTTTTACTTGAGGATAACATATCTGGTTGTACGATTCTTTGCGAATCGTATCCATTATTTTGCA
>DASSXK010000328.1:0-2235 GCA_035703945.1 Ktedonobacteraceae bacterium
GCAGCCGGGGAATAATTTCGCCCTCACGAAAACGGTCCGGAAGAGCGCGGTATGAACGACTATGAACTTCGCCCATCCAGCCCATCCCAATTACCCCGATACCGATTGTACGTGTCATTGTGATGCCTCTCCTGTTAGAGAATACACTTTTTACGCTCCTTTCAGCCAGGCAAGCTTATAAGCCGATTGAACGAATATAATCGCGGTTTCGTTGAGCGCTTTCTTTGGGGGTGCCCATGCCGGGCAATACATCCTGTTCCACAACAATCCAATCGTTGTAGCCGTTGTTTTTCAGTTCCTGGATGACGGCGGGGAAATCGACATCTCCCTTTCCTAGCTCGCAAAATATGCCATGTTCGACGGACTGGATGCCGTCCCATTCGTTGCGGCGGGACTGCTCGGCGACCTGAGGAGCGTGATCTTTAAAATGCACGTGCCAGATGCGATCAGCATGTCTGCGTAGTCCCTCCACTGGATCGCCCCCACCGAAACGATAGTGTCCTGTATCAAAACATAGCCCCACCGCTTCCGGATCGGTCAGACTCAGGAATTTTGCTGTTTCTTCTGGTGTCTCGACCCAGGTTCCAATATGGTGATGGAAGACTGTACGCAGACCCGTCTCACGCTTTACCGCATGGGCGATCTCAGTGGCTCCTGACGCGAAGCTGAGCCACTGGGACTCGCTCATGCCTTGCTCTGGTCTGATACGTCCAGCATTTTTCGTGCGAACAGGATCGGTATAGGGGTCGTTGCCGAGCACAATCAAGTTGTCGGCCCCACCTACTTCCGCCAGCAAGCGGGCGGTTCGGATCGCTGCCGCCACGCTTTCGGCCAGTCGGCTCGGTTCGTGCAGGTAGACTGTGACCCAGGAGGCCAGCAGCTTGAGGTCGCGACTCTTCAACTCTTCTCGTAGTTTTTCGGGTATCGTGGGCATAAAGCCCCAATCGCCCAGTTCGGTCCCCTGATAGCCTGTCTCGTGCATCTCATCGAGCACCCAGGCATATCCCTCCCGCTCACCTGCAATATTCTCAATTACACCCCATGAACACGGCGCGTTCGCAATTCTAATCAAGCCTGATCGCATACACATCTCCTTAAGGCTCTGCGCTCTGGTATTTCTTGATATTGGGCAATCGGTTGCGCATAGAGCTAAAAAGCTATTATCCAGCGGATTCAAGTTGTTTTTGATCTAAAAAGGGAGTAGTTGTTTGCCTTACGACTAACTGGCCGGCCAGAGTCTGATTCTCGGGCTCCTCGCCCTCTAATAGCGCGAGCATCATATGCATTGCTCGCTGGCCCAGCTCAAAACGGGGTTGGCGAATAGTGGTTAATGCTGGTAGCGTATAGGCGGCCATATCAATATCATCGAAGCCGATAACGCTGAGATTCTCAGGCACTGAGATGCCGTTTTTATAACAAGCAGTAAGTAATCCAATCGCGGCGGTATCGTTGTAGCAAAAGACGGCCGTTGCGCCAGAGGCCAGGAGTGGTTCTAAACTTGCCGCTCCAACCTGCGCATGATCCTCAATCGTGTGGGGCGTAAAAATAAGCGTGGGATCAAGTGGGAGTGCTGCGGCCGTGAGAGCCTCTTGATAGCCTTTGAAGCGGAATTGATTTGACTTTGGTCGGTTGGGGATGCTGACATACCCGATCCGTCGATGTCCTAAAGAGATCAGATGCTCAACGGCCAGGCGCGTACCGTGGATATCGTCGACGGCGACAAAATGCATGTTCTTCCCTGGATGTTGTTCATTGATAACGACCAGCGGAACTTTGCTGCGGTCGTAGAACCAGGATGAGCGATCAAACAGGTGAGAGGCAAGCACGATAATCCCATCGACGCGGCGTTTTTGCAGCATCTCAATCACGTCAATCTCTCGTTGCCGATCATTTTGCGAGGTGCTGATAAAAACGTTGAAACCGGCCTCAATTGCGACTTGCTCCACACCTTCAATCACGCGCCCCATAAAAGGATCGGAGATCGAGGCCAGCACCATGCCGATGGTCCAGGTCTTGCGTGTGGCCAGACTCCTGGCCGCTGTACTGGGGATGTACCCCATCTCTCTGGCTAAATCCTGAATGCGCTTTTTGGTCTCAGCTCCAATCCGAGGATGATCTTCAAGTGCCCGTGAAACAGTTGAAGGAGAGACTCCAGCTATTTTAGCAATATCGTAAATGGAGATTGGCATGGCGTCCACATTCCTGCCCAGGCGAAAACTATTCCGCTGTACTAAA
>DASSXK010000329.1:0-7396 GCA_035703945.1 Ktedonobacteraceae bacterium
TGCCTGAGGTGTTGAAAACATCTTCACCTCACACCTTTTACGCTGGAAATAAGCTGCTGCTTCATCCGAAAGCCGGACCGAGTCGTATTGTCCTGTCCCAATGATAAGCTGCTTTGCTCCCTCTTCGAAGACATAGCGAGCTTCATCCAACGAAATGAGATGTGAGGTTCCATAGATTGCCTTCGATAGTTTTTTCTTACGCTTCTTCACCTGACCATCTCGCCTGATGAGTACATCATGTTCGATGAGTTCCCCTTCAACGGTGATCGAGCCAAAGGTTGTTTGATCGATATGAGGCATCATCTCACCACCCCTCCTCACTTTTCCCCACGCGCACGATTCAAATTGCGCGTGGCTCCCGCAATCATACTACTGATGTCAGTCGTCACACTAATCATTTGGAAACCCTGAGTCACGCGTCGAGTTGCGGCCTCACCATCGTCGCTAAAAATACCCAGCGCAACGTTGTGCATCCGCGCACTTTCCTGAATACGCGCTAACGCCGCCATAAATTCCGGTTCGGCTCCATCGCTACTGGGACTAAGACCAAGTTGCGCATGAAGATCGTTTGGTCCAACAAATGCCACATCTATCCCTGGAACAGAAAGAATGTCATCGAGCTTCTCAAGCGCAAGCGTGCTCTCAATCTGGACCGCCACCAGCGTTTCTTCATTCGCGATCTGCGCGTACTCTGACCAGTTGGTCGAGCCAAATCCATAGGGAGCAAACGTTCCTCCAATGCTACGCTGGCCTTCGGGGGGATATTTGGCGTATTCAATCACCCGCTGCGCCTCCTCACGAGTGTTGACCATCGGAACGACAATCCCCCAAGCTCCGGCGTCGAGGGCCCACTTAAACCACTCAACACTATGGCCCGGCAGGCGAACGAACGGAGCGCAGGTTCCAGCATCGGCAATGATCGCCACCATATCTGCCATCAGAGCAGGATTCTGCGCGCTATGCTCCATATCTATCACCAACCAATCGAAGCCCAGGCGGGCCATAATCCGGGCCGAGAGCACACTGGGAAGGCTGAGCCAGGCTCCCAACGCTGGCTCGCCACGTTTGATTTTCGCTTTGACCTGGTTTGTGCGCATTTCTTCCTCCTCGTTCTGCGGTATTTCTTTCGGGAAATCTGTTTTCGTTCTCTATTATAGTACCAAACAGACAATAGCATCTTCCTCTTTGGAAGAGCGTGTATCTGGACAACTCAACCCGTAATACCGGCGGAAGCAGCCGAACGGAGGAACCATCGCTGGAAGAGCAGGAAGACGATCAACATCAAGATCGTAATCATACTGGCAAAAGCCATGATGTCCCCCCAGTGTAGGGGTGCCTGACCAAAGAAGAAGCGCATCCCTACCATCAAGGGGCGGTACGTATCGCCCCGCGTAACCATAAGTGGCCAAAGGAAATCACCGATATGCACAAGAAATTGCCAGATGGCAACAGTGGCAAAGACCGGGCGCGAGAGCGGAATAATCAATTGCCAATAGATGCGTAAACGACTGGCACCATCAACGAATGCGGCCTCTTCAATCTCCCGTGGAATATCGATGAAGAACTGGTAGAAGAGGAAAATAGAGAAGGCGTCAGCGATGAAGGGAATAATTTGAACTTGATAGCTATTGATCCAGGAGGTCGCACCATTGAACCAGGGCAGTTGGTTAACCAGGAGCAGCAGCGGCACCGCAACCGACTCAAAAGGGATGACAACCAACACGACGATCAGGGTAAGGATGATTTTACGCCCAGGAAAGTGCATACGCGAGAGTGCATAGGCAATCAGGCTGTTAACCAGCAGGCCCAGTACGACGATACAGGTGACGATCAGCAGAGTGTTAAGCAGGTAGAGACCGAAGGGAAAGCGCTGGAAGGAGTCGTTATAGTTCTGTAGCGAGACGTCGCCGGAGGGAATAAAAGCCCGCACGGTAGTTACATCCTGGAGAAGTTGGTTCTCGTTCGCTTTTAATGAAGAGATAAACATAAATACAATCGGAAATAGAAAAAAGATTGCCAGAAAGCTCATCAGGAGATAGTTGAGGGTCAGGTAAACATACTTACGTATGATGGACTGGCCAGACATGTTTGCAACTTTTTCACGAGCCCGGCTGGAGGCTTTTTCTTTGTGGGTCGTCAGTTGCATGAATTATACCTCTCTTTTTTCAGTGGCGACGACGTAGCGAAGAATGGGAATGATGCGAATGAGGACTATAAGAAAGAAGACAACAGCAATCGCTGAAGCATAGCCAACATGTAAATGATGAATACTCTGATTCACCATATACCATATAACCGTCACAGTGGCGTTACCCGGGCCACCCTGCGTCATGACCTCCACCTGAGTGTAGAGTTTAAATGCCTGAACGGTAGTCGCAATCATCACAAAAAATGTCGTGTTACGCAGTTGGGGAAGGGTTATGTACCTGAGTTGCTGCCAGCGTCCAGCCCCATCGACTCGCGCAGATTCATAGAGCGCTGGTGGGATGTTCTGCAAGCCTGCCAGGTAGATGATCATATAGAGACCAACCCCCTGCCAGATCGACAATAACATGATTGCAGGCAGAGCCAGGTTGGCGTTATCGAGCCAGGTATAAGGCCCTAGATGACCGAAGCTGATTGCCTGAAGAAAGGCATTGATCAGTCCCTGGCCTGGATTGTAGAGAAAGGCCCATACGACGGAAATAACGGCCAGAGGGGTAACAACGGGACTGAAGTAGATGGCACGGAAAAAGCTCATGCCGCGTAGCTTCTGGTTGAGCAAAAGCGCGAGAAAGAGAGCAAGGCCGGTTTCGACTGATACGACCACAATTCCATAGATGCTGTTGTTGAAGAGGGCCCGGCGCAGCGTATCGTCTGTCAGCATCCTGGTGTAGTTACTGAATCCAAGGAAAGATGTAGGCAGCGGGTCGGGCGCCAGGCGCTGATTGGTCAGTGAAAAGTAGATTGCCAGCAAGAAGGGAATAACCAGGAAAATCAACAGCAGGGAAAGGGCAGGTAAGACAAAGGCCCAGGCGAGGTACGGCTCCTTACGATTCCTGAGCGCTATTTTAGCAGAAGTATTCTTTGTGGCGCGAAACGGTAGATTCATACATTCCCTCGTATCAATAGATTGAGCTGAGAATTCGTTCTCAGCCCGGCAGATGATATGGAGAGCTAAATCCAGGAAGTTACCCTGCTACTGAGTTGGATACCCCTCATTGTCCTGGATGTCCTGATCTATCTTTTGAGCCGCGATGTCCAACTCCTTCTTCACATTGAAACCATCGACGATATCGATGACGGCCTCGGAAAATGCCGAGGTAATTATGGGATAGGCAGGAGTAATCGGGCGCGGCTCCGCTATGCCCCTGAGGAGTTGTAATGCGAACACGTGAAGAGGTCCCTTTGGGGCATACAGTTGAGATTGAGCTATAACTGATTTGCGGGCGGGCACAGCCCCATTAGCATTGGTCATGCGCGTGATCTCCGAAGAGGACAGGATGAAATTGAGCACTTGCCACGCCGCGTCAGGAGTTTTGCAGGAGGAGGTAATGCCCCAACTCCACGAGCCCATGCCGGTTTTCATTCCCTTACCCAGATTGGGGGCAGGTAACACAAGCAAGTTGTTACCCAGCGCCTGCTGATTGGCGGCATAGAGCCAGTGACCGCCCCAGTCCAGAGCGGCCCGACCAGACGTAAAATCGGTATCGCTAACAGGCCAGGGATCGCTATAGCCTTGTTTAAAAAGGTTTTGGAACCATGTCATTGCCGCAACGGCGTCGGAGCCGTTGAGCTTCCCCTTAGCCGATTGGTACGTCCTTCGATTAATCAGGTCGCCTCCGAAGGACTCGACAAAAGGTGAGAAGCCATAGGTAAACCATTCATTACCCCCATTCATATTTAATTCCAGTGGATACTGGAGACCTGCTCTCTGTTTCAAGCTTGCCAGTATGCGGTTGAATTCACTTAATGTCCACGGGGAGTCGATGGTAGGGATACGTACGCCTGCGGCACGCAAATATTGCTTGTTAGCGTAGAAGCCAAGACCCGAATCATACTGCCCCAGACTATACAGGTGTTGGTTGTATGTACCCTGTTGAAGGATCGATGGCAAGAAATCATTCCTCATCTGGCTGGGAACATAGTTATCGAGTGGCACGAGATAGCCAGACCAGGCGTAACGATATAAGGTTGGGCCATCGAAGTCAAGCAGACAGGGGAGGCTATGCGACAGAGCAGCAACGTTTACCTGGTCGATGTAGTTTCCTTCAGGCAGTTGGACTGCCTCGACGTGTATATTCGGATGGCTGTCATTGAATGTCTGGAGAGTTGTAGAGAGTGCAGCACGCTCTGCTTCTTGGCCCGAATGATAAAAAAGCTGCACCGTGATTGGTCCGGATTTGCTACTGGATGCAGCTAACGGAGTGATGCTACAGGCTGAGACAAGGACACAGAGTAGTATCACCAGGGGAAAAACATTTCTCCACTGCATTTTGTCACGAACCGTTCCGCAGAATCTGCTCATGGTAACGGACCCTCTGGCGCTTGAAAAATAATAGTAGTGAGTACTTTTCGCTTTGAATATAGCATGGATTAAGGAGCGAATCAAGGCAAGACAAGACCGCATTTACAGAGAAGCACGAAGCCGAGTCAAATAATAAAACAAATCGTAAGCCATTCACTTCGCTGACTGAACGCGCTTGAGAAGCCAGCAACAGTGTTACCAGCACCGCTCCAGCCAGGGTGCTTTGAAAGTTGCCTGCTAATCAAGCGTTCAGTAGGCGCGAGAGCGCCGTTGGGAAGTGTCTTATAATGGTAAGTCATTTGACTCGGCCCGTAGAATCAGTCGCAGAAATTTCCTCTGAAGCAAGATCCCAAATAGTTACACTGATGCTTCAAACCTTTGTCAGATCTGTCTCATCTGGCGAATGATCTCAAGCGCCGTCTCGCTGCCGTTGGCTGGACCTTTCTCGAAATCTCCCTCGGCTTGCGCCATCTGATTGGTGATGTGGGCAAAGCAAACGATAGGATACTGCCGAGCGGTAGCCAGGGCATAGAGTGCTGCTGCTTCCATCTCAATCGCGAGTATTCCCTGTTCGCGCCCCCAGGCCAGCATAGCCTCTGTTTCGCGAAACGGGGCATCCGTGGTCCAACTACTGCCAGCATAAAGCGGGAGTTGTGTCTGATCCCAGAGTTCCACGACTCTCTCTCGCAACATGGGAGACAACGCGCTGTATGCCGCAGGGGGCAGATAATGGTAACTCGTCCCCTCGTCACGCAAAGCTCGCTCGATCAGCACTACATACGGCGGTTGGTCGATAGCCAAAAGTTGCCCGGCCGAGGTAATACTCACAAGCAACTTGCAACCCGACACGAAGAGTTCTTCGGCGACCAGCACGGCAAACGAGGCACCCACGACGCGCCCGATCAGGCCAAATTCCCATCCATCTTGCGTAACCGTGTAGAGGGTGGTGTGATAGCAGGCCCAGGTGGCGTGAATCTGCGCCCGATTGTGCTCACGCAGATAATCTAGCAAATCCCCATCCGGGTCTAGCACACACAAGGCCGGGACCTTTCCCTGCACTAACTTCTTTTGTCGACGCGCTTCCCGTAAGAGATTCTCAGCAGTGAAAACAGAGGGTTGTTCATAAGCTTTGCGTTCCAATATAGGAGTATTGTCATCAAGATTCATATGCATAGAGATCCTTCATTCATAGTTTTCCCTCTCCAAAGGGGCTGCATCAAAGCGGACATACAAAATACCCATCCATATCAACGGTAGAGCCACGCAAGTTGGTGGACACCTCCCACCCATTTTGCCCCAATCTGGCCAGTTGTGCAAGAGGACAAATGGGAGGCGGCACCGCTGTCCTAACTCAAAGCGGCTTGCAAGGCAACCAGGTACAATTCTCCCAACATTTTGACAAAAGGCAACATACGAGCATCGTCAGGCCCGAAAAGCGCCCGTTCTCGTGCTTCCTCCGTTGGGGTGAACTCGTCCAGAGCTTCGATCTGCGCCCAATAAAAAGCCTGATAACTATCGGGGTACGAATAGCGATACTCATCTGGCCGGGGACCAAGCAAACGCAGGCGTTGATAGCCCAACAGATGCAGATCCCCCAGTCTTGCGCTCGCTTCTTCGTATGCCTCGCGGCGTACAGCCTCCTCAGGAGATTCGCCAGGCTCGATATGACCCCCGACGATATCCCACCCTCGGGCCACCAGATGAGTTTGGAGCAATCGATCTCCGTCAAATGCAAGCACAAGCGCCGTTGCAATCAACTCACGCGGTGGAAGATGAGATGAGAGAACAACCCGGCTCTCGTTTGGCTGAGGGAGCCATGAAAGGTTGTGCTTGATCTGGAGAATCCGTTCATCCATCGGCATGAAGCTCTTTTTATGTAAACCCACTTTTTTGCCTGCGCTTCCTTTTACAGAATAAACCCCAATTTTGCCCACATTTTCTTTTAGATTTTTCGCAATGCTTACGACTAACAGAGTATGAAAGATACATGATGATATTACACCATCAACCTCAGCGATCTTGTACATTCGGTAAAGGGGCCTTACGCCGCCTCTTTCCCAAACAAACGCAAGCTGACATATCGATTCGCATTACCAAGCCCCGCCGCGAGAACGGGAACATTGTGAAAAAAGGGCATGGCCCAGAGACAGAACAAGCCTGTAATATCGCCAATCCCCAGAAAAGCGATAAACCCACCCGCCCTCACAGCGGCTATCCCAAAGATCAACATGAGGAGTGAAGTGGCCAACGCGAAAGTCCCTAACACAATGACACGCAAGCACGATAGTCCCCCATTCGTCACGAGCAGGACCACAAAAACCGTAAAAAACCCGATCCAGAAGGCTTTATTGGCACCCTCAAAATTTCCTACCAATAGCGGAGATAGGCTGATAAAGCCAATCGACAAGACATAGATCATCCAGTTAATCGGGCAGTCGAAAAAACGCTTCGATCGCTTCCAAGAGACACGCTTTCCACTCACATTTTGCTTCTGTTGCATGAGATTCCTCCTCCACGTACCCAATTTACTCCACATTATTAGGCGCCACTTTCGTTGAATATTAACTCCTGGCTGGTCCCCTTCAACATTTCCTGGCCGCACTCCCGGCAGAAGACCAGCAGCAATACCTTCTTCCAATCATCAGGGACCAACTGCTGGCCTTGCAGAGTCAGGCCACGTTTCTCTTTAAGGGAGGCGTAGACCGTATCGCCCTTGCTCAAAAACTGATGCAGGCGGAAGGCAATACGAGGCATCGTCATCGATCAAATGATCGCGGAATTCAAAAATACGCAAGCAAGGCCACCCTCTAGTATTGAGAATCCTCCCCGATAGGAGTCCAGCTTACCGCTAGAGTTTTATAAAGAGCATTGTATACGGTAGAGCCGGGA
>DASSXK010000727.1:0-7081 GCA_035703945.1 Ktedonobacteraceae bacterium
TTAATTGGTTTAGCCGTGATTGGAACTATTCTGTTGTATCTTCTGCTTCCAGGAGTGCGGGCCTACTTTGGCAAAGGCAAGCGTACGACTGACCGGGGGAATGACGCTGCCCATGCCGCAATATAGAAGGTGAAACGATCCCTTTAAGCTCGCTTCCCTGGCCTTCATCAGATAACGAGATTCTGATGAAGGCCACTTTTTATGCAGTAATGTATCTGCGATAAGCGTGTCACCGCCTCCTGGGAGCAAGGATCAGGAATTTTTATTGGACTGAGAGGTGCGAGCATGCCAGAGCTTCAGAAGTTCCTGTTCGCGCTCAGATGAGATGCCCGCCTTGAGTTTCAGCTCTGAGGGACGGGTGGCATCCCAGGCAAGCGTGGCCTGAATGGTTTCGCTGAGAGGACGGAAGGTCAGGCCAGCCTCACGGGCACGGGTGTTACTGGCCTTGAGAAAGAGCGAATCTTTGGCGGGAACCCAGAGAGGCAGCTCGCTATAGGCTTCCAGTTTGTGTTCTTCGATAAAAGGCTCATCGACCCAGGTGAAGCGGGCCGAACTGCCGCTGAGCGAGCGGCTCAGTTCCAGGATCTCGCGCAGGGAGGGGCGGATTTCGGGTCCGGTCGCGTTATATGTGCCAGTCTGTTGATTTTCAATCATCCGAATCGTCCAATTGGCGAGGTCGCGGGCATCGATAAACTGAGTTTTTTGTTCAGGGTCACCAGGAGCGAGGACTTCGCCGCCACGCGCAACACGGTGGGGCCAGTAGGTGAACCGGTCAGTGGAATCATCGGGTCCGACGATCAGGCCTGGACGGATAATCAGCACCTTGCCGGGGAAGGTTTCACGGGCGGCCTCCTCACATAGGAACTTCAGTCCGCCATAGGTTTCATTGGTTACTTCTTCAACGCTCTCGTCTGGAAGTTTGATTGGAGGAAGATCTTCTGTGACCTCTTCTGTTGTGTCTGTGGGAGGTTCAGCGTAGACCGAGATAGAGGAAATAAAGGTGTAATGGTCGGCAGCGTTGGCGAGCGTATGCGCGGCTTCGCGCACGAGGCGCGGAATTTTACCATTAGAGTCGATAACGGCATCCCAGCGGCGTCCCTCTAAGTGAGCCAGGCCGCCATCGCGGTTCGCATGGATCTGCTCTACATCGGGGAAGAGATCGGGGGCAGACTGGCCGCGATTGAAAAGTGTCAGGTGATGGTTGCGTTCCAGTGCGGCATTGACGAGATGGCGGCCGAGGAAACCTGTTCCACCAAAGATAAGAATGTTCATTTGTTTTCTCCTGAAGATAGACGTTTCTATTGCTTGCTTCTAGCATAACCATCTGGATTTGTAAGGGCAAGCCTGAAAGGATGCTTATAGCATAGGTTGCAAAGGTTCTATGCTAGAAACATCCTTTTCAATGACTCTTTAGTCTTGCAATCACGAGATGTATAGCAAGTGTTTGCTATTTCAGGAAATAATAGCTCAAGCGACCGATCTGGACACGTGGGCCAGAATACGACTGAATCGTTTGAGGTGAAATCGCTCCATCGAGATAGGAGGTGGGGTGTTGAGCACAAGGCTGCTGAGCAGCTTGCCTAAGAGTAAGCCGAACTTAAAACCATGACCTGTAAGGCCCGTTGCAAAGATAACCCTGGGATCATCTGGCACATGATCGAGAATAAAATCTTCATCGGGACTGACATCATACATCCAGGCCTCAACGTGAGCAAGTTTGGAGGTATGTAGAGCCGGAATGAGGTTTTGCAAGCGATTTTGGATCTTGCCGATCGCCTGCGCATCGAGCGTGGGTGGGTCATCAGGATCAATTGTAGGGCCGAAGCTGTGGGAAGCAGCTTTGAGCCATAGTTTGCCACTGCTTGATTTGTGTACGGGGAAGCCATAAAGATCATTTGCGACAAAGGCCGGAAAATTATTAATTTCATATCCAGGCATAGGTAGGCCATCAAAGTATAGCAAGTATTGCCGACTCAACCGAACAGGGAGTTGAAGGTCGGCGAGTAGACGATGAACCCAGGGGCCGGTCGCCACCACTACATGATCTGCATTGATACTATCATTGTTCTCCAAAACGAGCGAAACCTTCTCATGCTGTTTCCCATACTTTAGCTGAATAACTCGTGTCGCCTCACCTATTATGCCGCCACGATCGCGAATCAGCGTTTTCAGTGTCTTCAAAATAGCTGAGGCATTTAGGATGCCGGCTTCCGGATTATATGTAATATAGTCAAAATCACTTTTATTGAATTGTGGAAAACGCATCAGATGCTCCTGAGAGTTCAGAAGAGTCATGGGTAGTCCCAGATCTTTAAGGATATGGTAACTGGCTTCGGTTTCTTGATCCGACAGATTTCCAAGGGCCAAAATACCTGTGCGGGTATAGAATGTACGATTCGTGTGAACTTCCAGTTGCCTCCAAAGGTTCAGGCTTAACTGGACCATTTGTGAATAGGCCTTATTCGATCCATACTCAAACCGTAGGAGGCGCGAAGTGCCATGCGAGGTCCCTTTGTCATGATCAACTGCTGCCTGTTCCAGAACTGTCACGTTTTTCATCCCCTGATCAAGCAGCGCGTACGCTGTGGAGAGTCCAACTATTCCCGCGCCTACGATAATAATTTGTGGCTGGTACACTATGTGATTCCCCCTGAGAAAAATAATTCCACAAACTACGCCCATTATCGTGTTAACTTGCGATTACAAGACCCCTTCACAACGGCGCTCGCGCGCCGACGAAGCGCTTTCTCATCAGGGATCTCTGGAACGCTTCACCGTTGATCGTTTCTGGCAACGTTCCTGCTGGCTTCTCAAGCGCGTTCAGTCAGCGAAGTGAATGGCTTGCCATCATATACTCGCTGATATAACATCCCTAAACTTTTAAAAGCAAGTCTGAAGGATATATAGCGAGTATGCCGTATTTCCTTTTTGAATAGCTACAGTATCCTCTATTATAGCATGGAAATATATTAAAAATCAAATAAAGCATACATGGTTTTTGTTATAATAATGATTATAAAATCATTTACATTTTTTTATTTTTGTTTAAAGAGTGTATATCTGTTGTAATGTGAGAAAAATGCATTTGGATTGCAAGGCGTCAGGGTAGACGGTAGACATTATGTATTTTTTATATATCCGTTTGAAGAGAAAGCTCGATTATCTCGACGAAAGCTACCAAATAACTTATACTTTTAGGAAAGTACGTACGCCAGTGCCGACCTGTATTAACCGTATAAGAGGTTTTAGTGTATCTGAGAAGTAGAATTAACGTATGAATAACATTGTATCACAAAATTTAACAATTACGCCAACTGAATTGCTACAAGGTGTACCGGATATACCATCATCAAAATACTATATGCTGCGCTATTTGCTGGCAGCGACCCTGGCACAGGGGGAAAGTAGCTTGCATTATCCCGCTCACAGCGATGATAGCGAGGCACTTTTTCGAGGCTGCCGGGCGCTGGGAGCCGAGTTGGAGTGGCAGGATGAGCAGAGGCAGGTGTTGCGGGTCAAAGGAACAGAGTTGCTCGGAGTGGCAGGGAGAGAAAGAGAAGCAACCGTCATTGAAGTTGGGAATGCCGGGGCGGTGTTGCGTTTATTATTAGGGGTTGGGGCAATGTTGCCGGATGTTACCTTTACAACGGCCTATCCTCAATCGCTGGGGAAACGCCCGAATCGGGAGCTGCTGGAAGCGCTGACCAGGCTGGGAGCGAACTGTGAGGGGCAGGGTCCCGAAGGATTGTTGCCGATCCGGATACGTGGGGGCAATCTGCATGGTGGTGAGGTAGAAATATCAGGGGCACGCAGTTCACAGTATCTGAGTTCCCTGCTTTTTCTTGCGCCCTTGCTGCCTGAAGGACTTGAGATACAGGTTGTCGATCAGTTGAAATCCCAGCCGCTGGTGAGTATGACCCTCAATGTTCTTGAGGAGGCTGGTATCGTCGTTGAGCACGATCGAAAGCTGAGCTGGTTTGCAATTGAAGGTGGCCAGCAGTATCAGCCGCGCAGGTACGAGTTGCCAGGGGACTACCCTTCGGCAGCGGCCTTGCTGGCGGCGGTTGCGGTGACTAATGATCCTGCCAGCCGGATCACGCTGAACCGTCTGCGACCAGGGGCCGAAGATGGTGAAGCCTTGCTGGATGCCTTCAAACGGATGGGAGCAGACCTGCAACGTCAGGGCGAGACAGTCACGCTGCGTGGTGGACGACGCCTGCACGGCATTGAGCTGGATGGAGATAAGCTGATTGATAGCATCCCGGTCCTGGTTGCGCTGGCCAGCTTCGCCGATGGTGAGAGCTACTTCTATAATATCGAGAGCCTGCATTATAAAGAATCGGATCGGATTCTGGATCTCTGTGCCGAGTTGCGAAAAGCTGGTTGCGCCGTGACGCCCAGACAGGATGCCATCGTTGTACGCGGCCAGCCCCAGGGAATCGAGGGTGGGGTCAGTGTCGAAGGTCATAATGACCACAGACTGTTAATGGCCCTGACCATTGCGGGCCTGCGCAGCCGTCGAGGTCTGACGCTCTGTGGCGTTGAGCACATCGCTAAGAGCTATCCAGATTTCTTTGAGGTGCTCAAACACCTTGGGGCGCGGATAACGAAGCCTCAAGAGCATTAAAGAGACAGATGTCCTTTGTGAAGTGAATGGATGTACAACTATACGCTAGTATGCTACAAACTGGCAAATTGCTAACTATGATGGTACAATAGCAGTCAATCAGTAGGGAATAAGGGATGGATATAGGATGCCTGCTACTCTGATAGGTACGCTTGCCGGGCGAGCGATGTATCCTCCCATTATATGGCCGAAAGGAAGTGAATGTGTATAGATTTAAGGGCTTTGATAGTGCTCAATGTGGGGACAACATGTCTACATTAGAGACCATCGTCAATGCCTGGATGGATGAAGAACGTCCACGCATTCGTCACGTCTGCCAGAGTATGCGCGGTGAGCATATCCTACTAAGTTTTGTCTACGAAGATACGCGAGAACTGGAGCAGCGAGCAGTCGCTCAAACGACAGCCCAGACCGGTGCCCTGCCTCGATTTTTTAGCGATGAGATGGTTGATGAGCGGCCAACTGGTCCGCGCATCCCGATTACCCCCTCTTCAATGCAGCAGTAGCCCGGCTGGGGATTGAGGTGAATGGGCAGTTATAAGGAAAATTATGCCGATTCCATATGTTGTGTATTGTACCCCGGATGGGGAAATTCGTGAAGATCAGAAATTGCGCGCGCTCGCTTTTGGAGATCAGCCACTTAACGCAGCCGACTTGATACCGTTGCCAGATGGTGTGACCCTTTCGATGATGCCAGATCGTCTCGCGGTCGGAAAAACCCGAACTGGCGAGCGGCAGGTCATCAAGCAGTCGCGCGGCTGGGCGGCGGCGGCTTTGCTGCCGATTGGTTTTACGCGCACGCTCCTGCCAGCCTATGAGAAAGTTCCCGGAACCGAGCCACTCCCCTTCTTTGGCTATAGCGCGGTAGCCGGTATGAATGGTCGTCTCTATGTCGCGGCCCTGCGGACTGATGATCCCCAAAAATGGCATCCCCGCGCCTTTAATCGCCGTAAACTGGAGCAGCTTGTCAAAGAGAAGCAGGCGGCTTTTCCAGAAAATCGTGTGATCCAGCAGCACGCCCATTGTGCGTTGGACTACTCCTGCCCAACTGCTAGCAACATCTTCTTTAATCGCTGGGAAATGGCGATTGCCGTCTCGCCTGGCTGTAATGCCCGCTGTGTTGGCTGTATATCCAAGCAAGAAGAGGAAGATCTTATCTCGCCTCAGGATCGCCTGACCTTTATTCCGAAGGTCGAAGAGATCGTAGAGGCAGCGGTGCCTCACCTGGAGCAGGCTGAAGACGCGATTGTCAGCTTTGGCCAGGGCTGCGAGGGAGAGCCGCTTTTGCAATGGCGGCGGATTGCACAGGCGATTCAAGCCATTCGCGAACGAACCTCGCGGGGTGTGATAAATATTAACAGCAACGCCAGCAATCCACGCTGGTTGCAACGGCTGTACGACGCGGGTCTGGATACCTTACGGGCCAGTACGATCTCAGCTCATCCAGAAACCTATACCGCCTACTACCGTCCGATTGGCTACACGTTTGAGGACGTCATAGAATCGCTAAAGCGGGCGCGGGATGAGGGTGTGTATAGTTCAATCAATCTGCTCAGTTTTCCTGGGATGATCGATCGTGAGCGGGAAGTTGAAGCCTTGATTGGTTTTGTCCGGGAGACCGGCTTGAAGCTGATTCAGTTGCGCAACCTGAACATCGATCCAGAGGTTCTGCTACCCCGGATGCCTGCTTTAGAGACAATGGGCGAAGCCCTGGGTATGGCTGAAATGATCAAGATGTTGCGCCAGGAGGTTCCCGAGGTTGAAATCGGCAATTTCTCACGTCCGATTCAACGCCAACGGAAACCGGAAGCTGTTGAAGTCATATCAGCACCACAGGCATAAGTTGATACGCTCAAGCAAGAGAGCGTAAAGACTCAGGTCAGAGATTAAGCAAGTACACAAAAAATAGCGGAGAGCTCGGCATGTAGCGAGCTCTCCGCTATTTTTTGTGTTTAACGATACCTCGTTGTGATGTGTCTTGTAATCGCAAGGCAAGTGAAGTATAAAACTCTCCATAAAATAAAAGACAGGTGCGTTTCTGTTAAAGAAACACACCTGTCCAGCTATGTTACACCTTGCTCGACCTTCCTTTGATTGGGAAGGAGGAGAGCAAAGATCTCAAGCCTAGTGGGTTGAGATATAGATGTCTTTCCAGGAATCTGGGGCAACCATAGTCTCAGCATTCGATGGGAAGTTGTGAACATAGGTTTTGATGACATGCGTCTGGGTGCGCTGGAAGGTTGGCAACCAGGCGACATCGTTAACCATCTTCTGTTCCGAATCCATATACTGCTGCAAGCGATCTGCACTGCTAGGATTGATGTCAGCTTGCTCCAGAACTTTTTGCACAGCCTGCTGTTCTGCTGCTGTGTTGCTATGGTTCTGACCATAGTTAGAGCTGTTGTTGGTGGCGTTCTTGTCGAACTGCAAGGTCAGGAAGTCCTGAGGATCGGG
>DASSXK010000397.1:0-5051 GCA_035703945.1 Ktedonobacteraceae bacterium
GAGGACACCGACTGGGTCCAGATCGCGGCGCTCTATAAAATACTCTACAAATTGCTGCCCTCTCCCGTCGTCGAACTCAATCAAGCAGTCGCTGTTGCGATGGCGGACGGCCCCAATAGCGCTTTCCCTTTGCTTGAGCAACTTGAGCGATCTGGAGAGTTAAACAACTATTATCTCTTCCATTCCGCCAGGGCGGACCTGCTACGCCGTGTCAACCGCTATCATGAAGCCGAGTTGGCCTATGCCCGCGCCCTCGATCTCTGCCAAAACACGACGGAACAGGCCTTTCTACGCCGTCGCTTGAACGAGACCAGAAACCTTCAGGGGATTTAAACATAGCAGGGAGCGGATCGAATAATCCACACCCTGCTATCTTTCAGTCGAAAAAGAACTAACGGTAGCTTTTGCGCAACCCGGCCCCAACATCGCGAAAGCCGGATTTCTTGTAAAAATTGCTGGATTCTGCAAGCGCGATCAAATCCAGCCGCGTGTGAGGATGGAGCGCGTGACAGACATCCAGCAACAAGCGTCCAAAGCTTTCGTTGCGATAGGCCGGGTCAACGAGCAGCTCGGCAATATACGTCGTCACCTCTCCATCGGTTAATCCGCGTACAAAACCGATGAGTTGCTCTTGTTTATAGAGAACGAGGGCCGGCTCGGAATGTTCCCAGGACCGCAGCGCCTCCTCAGGACGGTTAGCAGGCATTGGCCAGCCTTGCGCATCGGAAAGACGCTGTATTGCGGGAAAATCCGTCGCCTGCCAGCAGCGAAGATGAATACCATCCGGGAGCGGCTGGGTCCTCAGGACTGACTCAAGATGCTGCTGCTTTCGCGTCATACCAGTCATTGCGATTCCTTTCTATACTTGAGAAAAAACCACCAGCGCCATCCGTTGGAGCAGAATCCCTCAAAGGATTACTGCTAGTATATATCAGCCCTCCTTATGCAGCACGCAGTGGACGATAAAACATACTCCCAATTACCAGCAGAAACTGCGGCACAAACATAATCAGTATCGTCGAGACGGGCCCCAAAAATTGTAGCAGCACACCAGTTGCTCCCACTCCCAAAGGTACGCTGCCATCAATAATCAAGCTAAAGACGCTATTGACCCTGCCCCGCAGATGATCTGGAACATATTTCATAAACGAACTCATCTGAGCCACAAAGTAGACCGGCACAACAATAAAGCCCGCCACATTCGCAATCCCCAGCCACACCAGGTTGGGAGCAAAAGCCAGCGGCAACCAGGTCAGCACCCAGATCCACATCGTAACCACAAAAATTTGGCCCAGACGAAACCGCTTCAACAAGGGTCCGGCAATCAAGGTACCTGCGATATTCCCCAGGCCGCCACTCGCCATGATCAGCCCGATAGCAAAGGCCGAGGCATGCTGCTGCTGGGCCAGCACCAGGATAATCAGTGTGTAGCCAACGCAGGGAATCAGCAGTCCCCAGGTAAGAAATGTGATGTAGCGCAGCAAAGGTTGCTGCCAGAGCCACCTGATCCCTTCCAGAATCTCGCCTTTCATATCAACCTTTTGCTGTTGCTTGGGCGACTCGCCTTGCAGCGGTGTTTTGACAAAGCAGAGCGAGCACATCGAAATCACATATGAAATCGCATCCATCAAGAAAGGGAATGCGCGGCCCACCTGGTAACAGAGGCCAGCCAGCACCGATCCAAACAGTTGCGAGGAAGCAGAAATGCTCTGATTTCGCGCAATTGCATCCGATAGCTGATCTTCCCGGACAACATGTGGAAGACACGAGGACTGCGCCAGCGTGAAAAAGATCGAGAAGGTCCCATCCAGCAAGGCAACTGCTCCCAGCCACCATAAAGAGAGGTGTCCCAGCCCAAAAGCCAGCGCCACGCTCCCCAGCGCCACGGCTCGTCCAAAATCGCAGACAATCATGATCCATTTTCGGTTCCAGCGATCCACCAGCGCCCCTGCTGGCAGGCTCAATGCGAGCAGTGGTAACGTTTCCAAAATCTCTAAAAGCGCGGCCTGGGCCGGTGAATGGGTCAACGCCAGCACAATCAAAGGCACAGCGAACATCGAAATTCTTGATCCAAATGAGGATACCAGCCGTCCGCTCCAGAGCAACATATAATCACGATTGCGCCAGAGCGGGCCAGGCTTCCCTATCTGCTTGTCGGACAGCTCAAGCTCATACTCAATGTTATCAAGGGATTTCATCCCGAACCTCCTGAAAAACCTGCAAGGGATAAAAAAGACCGTAAAGAGGAAACAAGAGACCTCAGCAGGTGGGAAGCGCAGAACGCTGGCAAGGCAGGTCATAGAAAACTACCAGAGGTCGCAGGCCACCACCGAAGCGAGGTGTCCAGCGAGACACGCCAGAAGAAAGCAAAGGAGAAAAAAGAGAAGTTTCTGGGAATAGAACAATACCCTGAAATCGAGGCGATTTCAAGTCTTGCCAGTTACTCCCGCATAAGCCCGGCGTGCTCGCTTATGCGGGTAGCTTGCTCATTTGACAAAAAAGTAGAAAGTTGTGTGGCATTGTTTGTTTCTTTTTCTGAACAGAACTGAACTTCTTACTCTCGAAAAAGTACCATAGCGCATCCATATTTGTCAAGCATGAGTTTTATGTAAAGCGGCAGACTCCATATTTGGAATAGCCATCACAGCGATGCTCAAATCAAACAAAGCATCTCCGCTGGACAATCCCTGAAGCCCAGGATCATTTCAAAGCTTCAGGGTTAGCGAGATTTTTGGGATGGCCTTCAGCGAATGCCAGCAAGTTATCAAAGGCCGCATTAAAGAACAGCTCGTAGCCATCCTTCTCAACATAGCCGATATGAGGCGTGCAGACGACATTCTCCATATGCAGCAACGGCGAATCAATGACTGGCTCTTCCTCGTACACATCCAGCGCCGCAAATCCCGGCCGACCGCTGCGCAGCGCCTCCTCCAGCACCCCAGGCTCGATCAAGCCAGCCCGGCTGGTATTCACTAGCAAGGACGAAGGTTTCATTTCCGCCAGATCCGCGCGTGTGACAATTCCCAGCGTCCCTTTCATCAAGCTGATATGCAGACTCAGCACATCCGAGCGCCTGAACAGTTCGGTTTTGTTGGCAACTGTTTCAAAGCCATCGGCCCCGGCCCTGGCAAGCGAGCCTTCGCGGCCCCACACCAGCACATTCATGCCAAAGGCGCGTCCATAGCCAGCCACCAGACTCCCAATTTTGCCATACCCAAAAATACCCAGCGTCCGACCGTGCAGATTGGTCCCCAGCGTCGTTTGCCAGCGACCGGCCTTCATGCCCGCGACCTCTTGCGAAATATGACGCATCGCTGCCAGCACCAATCCCCAGGTCAACTCAGCCGGGGCATAGGGCGACCCGCCTCCAATCGCAATCGCGACCCCGTGACGCGTGCAGGCCTCGCGATCAATATGCGGAATACTCTTGCCGGTCTGGCTGATCAGCTTCAAATGTGGCAGCCGCTCAAGCAAAGCTTCAGTAATCGTGGTGCGCTCCCGAATCAACACCAGCACCTCGGCATCCTGAAACCGCTGGGCCAGCGTATCCACATCCTTAACCGTATCGCGGTAGACAGTCACCTCCTGACCCTCAAGCTTCGTAAAGCAATCGAGGTGCCGGACGGCATCCTGATAATCATCGGGGATAACTATTTTCATCTACTGCTCCCTTTGCATAAAATATGGCACACTCGCTCCTACTCAAGTGAATGGCTAATTATTGAAAGACACTTCCCAACGGCGCTCTCGCGCCTACTGAACGCTTTGCAAGCAGGTGGCTCTTGAAGCTCCCTGCTTAAGATGGTGCTGGCACTGTTCCTGCTGGCTTCTGGAGCGCATTCAGTCAGTGAAGTGAATGGCGTGCAATAAAGACGAATTCGCGTCCCGGACGGTCAGGGGCTTCTCGTATCTCTTCCAGGGACATTCCTACATTCTTGAGAGAGTTGATAATCTCCTCACGACTCCGAAAGCGCAACGTTGAGTCCGACGTGATTACGGCCCCATCGCTCTCGAAAATGTACGTCGATTGGAAAGACACGAAGGAATTTTGAACGTCAGTAACATCAACCCATCCCTCGACAACGCCACAATTGGGTATATCAATGCGTTTGTAGGTGCTCTCCCGGTTCCATTCCAGCCAGGCCTGCGCCCTGGGGTTCCGCGTTTCAAACACCAGTCGTCCGCCGGGTCGCAAGACCGCCCGAGCCGCAAGGAGTGTCTCCTGCCATTCCTCGTCCGTCAGAAAAACCTGGGCAACGTTAGCAGTCATCGTCGCGAGGTCAATCGTCAAAGGGGGAAGGTTTAGCGCATTGCCGTGAATCCATTTGACGCGCTCAGACCAGGGTTTTGTTTGAGCCACCTTGAGTGAGGCTTCGGCTGGGTCGAGCCCAATTACCTCGATGCCACGGGCAGCGAGATGGCAAGCAAATGTTCCTGTACCGCAGCCAATATCAAGTACAGAACGTGCCCCAAACTCGTCAACCATCGACTCATAAACCTCCAGGTCAGACCGATCAGGCTCAAACGGGTCGTAAATAGCCGCAAGTCGTGGATTCTCAAAAATTTCATCAGCCATTCATGTGCTCTCTACTCTGGTTTATCATCTAACCCGATGATGACATGCTACAAACCTCTGAACGCCACGCATAAATATCCTGAAAATATACAGGATGATAACATCATATCACCGCGCCTGCTTCCGGAATACAACCAGACAAAAAGAATATCTTCTTGAAATTAACCAAACCCAGATATAATAATGGCATACGCTTGCTCTACCAGGGAGCATTAGAAAAGAGATGTCTAATGTTTATTACCCGCCATGGATAGAATCAATCAAGACGAACTGCTTGAGGATCGCGAAGAACATCAATGGGTACCCCTCGTTCTTCCTTGCGGTCTGATCATAGTGGCCTGGATCAGTATTTTTTTCGCCTTCGGGTCACATCAAAACATATTTTTCAATCACAACTACTTATTGAGCAGTAGCCAGCTTCCCTGGGGCATAACCCTGCTACTCTTCCTGCTTTCCTGGCAATTTATGACGATCG
>DASSXK010000406.1:0-4920 GCA_035703945.1 Ktedonobacteraceae bacterium
TTACTATCAGCAGAACCTGAGCGATCCCTTCGCGTTAATCATCGGCAATGAGGCTCATGGTCTGTCTAATGGGGCCCGTGCACTGGCGACAGGGACTCTCTCAATTCCGCTTTTCAATCAGGTAGAATCGTTAAACGCAGCGATGGCGACCGGAATTATCCTCTATGAGTCGGTGCGCCAACGTCAACAGCCAGGCAGATAACATACAAAAAGGGCCACGAACTTTAAATTAAGCTCGTGGCCCTCTTCACATGGATACCAGAAACACAACGTACTCGTTGTTCAAGCATGAGGCGTTGGAGTTACAGGCAGCTTTTTCCCATGCGGTGTTGGAATCACAGGCGGTTTATTCCCATGCGGCGTTGGAATCACAGGTGGTTTATTCCCTTTGCCACGTTGACCATCCCCGGAAGGATCATTAGAACCAGTGTTGATAGTAATGGTAGAAGTCTCCATTGCAGAGCCATCTGGATTAAGAATACCCAGACTCTGAGGATGCTGCATACCATTACTATCTACGATAAAAACCAGCCATCCCTGCTGGGATATTCCGGTTTGTTGCCGTTTCTTACCATTTATCAAAAGCCAGGCCCCTGGCTGAAGATCGCTACCCAAAAAGCTAATTGTCTCGTTTTTTGTAGATTTAGACGGCAGTGTGAGTAGAACCTGTGTCACGTTTGGAATAGTATCTCCCAGACGAGCGAGTTCAGCAGTAGTATACAGTTGCTCGGGCACTTCAAGTTGAACGAGTTGAGTGCGCAATATATGAATTGCATCAAGTTTCAGATTCGCTAACTGATCTACCAGCATTGCTTGCTTTGCCCCAGGCGACAGTCCTTTAATCGTAGCAGATGCAGTAGTTATCTTCTGATCAAAATCACTCAAAGCAAGCCTGTATGCCCCCTCATCAGCAGAATTAGCCAGGGACGGGATGGTATTGAGTCGATCCCGCGCAAATTGCAAATCCAGACTGGCTTGATCAGCAGGGTTACTGGTAAGCTGAAGTTGGATCTGCTGCCCCCAACGCTTCAGGCTATAAAGGGGATTAGTAGGATCTGTTACCTGGGCGGCCAGAGCCACCATGCTAGAACTGAGAAGAACAAAAATCAAACAGATGCCTAATACAGCAGTCAGGGCCGGACGAGTATACACCCATGAGATGAAGGAGCGTCGTTTCGTTCTAGATTGGATTCGAAGTTCCACATTACGGCGTATCAAACGCCGCTCCAATTGCATCATAAACTCAGGCCTGGGCTGGAGTTGAGGTGACGTTTGCAGATCATGAACTATTGCAAGCAAAGCATCAACTTCTTCATCGGATTCATTTTTTATGACAGGCGCTATAAAGCCGCTCGATGGTGACTCACGGCGTATAATTCCCCATTTTTCCTGCTCAAGCCGATCGTTGAGATGCTCCTCTATCGGTTTCATTCTCCTTCCTCCTTTTGGTTAGAAAAAGCAGGGCTGCGATTCGCTTGTTTTGCTAGCAGGCGCTCCAGACTCCGTATTGCACGAAATTGCAGCATCTTCACAGCGTTAGGCTTTTTTCCAAGCATCTGTCCTACTGTCTCCAAATCATATCCCATGAGCAATCGGCCTACCAGGACCTGCCGTTGCTCTTCAGTTAAGCGATTTATCGCATTTACGACTAATTGCCAGTCTTCCCGTGCTTCTGTCCACAGGACTGGATCTGCTTCGTGATGGCTCTCAAAGAGTATCAGGGGATCTGAATAAGTATTCTCCTGAGATTCATCTGGCAGTGCAAGGAATGCAGGCTGTCTCTCTCTTTTACGATAAAAACCGGCGACGGCCATCCGTGCAATACGCAGGAGCCACGCCATAAAACCTGCTTCATTCTCCGCTCTAAGCTGATGAATCCCTTCAATCATCTTTAAAAATATATCTGAAGTAATGTCTTCCGCCGTTGCGCGATCGGGCACACGAGCCGCAACATACCCAAAAATACCCGGCAAATAATGATGATAAAGCGTGCTCACAGCCTCTGAGTTACCTTGTCTGGCCTCATCCAGCAGGCGTTCAATGCCCTCCATCGGTCAATGGCCTCCCTGAGAGGAAAGTAGATCTCATAATAACTAAGTTGTACAGTATTGTGTTAACGTTACGGTATTGTAAAACGAATACTATCAAATAAGTTGATCAAAATAAAAGCTAATAGCCAAATTACCTAAAATGGTGCTAACCATAACCAGAAGTAAATTATGTGCAACTAGTCCAGTGTAAGCGCAGAAAATCACAACAGTTTGACAAATGCGCGCCAAACAGTTCGGAAAATAATTCTTCATTTACCGAACGGAAGAAAGGATATTATCTCAATGAAATTGCTAGCACTCTTGAAAGCCAAAGCTCTTGTCACGATCGTAGGAGGCGTACTGGTCGTTGGTGGCGCTACCGCCGCTTTTGCCGCAACACCATCAGGACAACATGTCGTCCAATCATTAACACATGCCAGTGCCAGCGCGACTGTCGAGGCCAAAGCGACACACGATGCCAAAAAAACAGATCAAAAGGACTCTGGGAAGGCTGATTCGAAAAGCTGCGTAGGTCAATCAGACGCGCAGAACCTGGCCGGAAAATATAAATTGAGTACCGCCATCACAGGCACTGCTGTCAAAGATATTTGCGATCTGCACAAAAACACCTTTAAAAGTGCGAACGCCAGCGGAGTGAGCGTAGCTTCTAACCGGAACTATGGTTATGGAGAAATTGACCAATTGCTAACGTATGCCCAATATCTTGCATCACACGACACCGCAAAGGCGGGTGGAAAGCTCAATGACAGCAACGTCAGCACCTACCTGGCTGGCGCTCTGGCGAAGTGTGGCTCAACTGCCCTTGAAAAATGTTTGATGACTAATATTCCTGGCTACACTCCCGGAAAAAACAATAGCAACCCATCAACAACCCATGGCAACAAGCCTACAGCAACACCAACACCAGCATCCCATGGCAACAAGCCTACAGCGACACCAACACCTAAGCACTAAACTTGAGGAAATGAGGCTCTTAGGGCCCTGGGGAAACCTACTAAAGGCCTGGCTTTAAGCAGTATGAGCAACCTTTGAGCCTCTAAAAAGCATTGGGAAGACCTGGGAACACACGATTGATCGTTACGTGTTCCCAGGTCTTCCCAATGCTTTTATAATTGAAATGCCTGGACCTATTGGGCGATATAGCTACGCCCAACGTAAAGGAATCTCGACATGACTGGAAAAACGCGCAAGTGTACCAGTCGCCCCACAGCTTTCACATACAGGAACGAATGTTTCTGTATGTATCATTCCACAGCCTTCGCACGCCCACTGCTGTACACCGGTTTGCTCCCCTTCAGGTGTGTTGATAAGAGTCAAGGTAGCTTTCCGCTGAACATGGGTCTCTTGCGGATACAATTTGTGTTCAATCGCCCTCTGAGCAATCATGTCTGTCCTCCTCAACCATAGGAACCCGATAATGGAAAGTGAATAAAACATAAACTAATGGTTATGTAAATAAGTGTAACCGGGAGGGTGATTGAAAGTCCACGAAATTGAATAGGGGAACTGGATTATACACATAAGTAAAAGCTTATGCTGAGGCAGGACAGGATAGAAGAAAAGAAGGTGTTCACGTCGGCTCTAAAGAGGGGGCGCCCTGTATTCAACCTTGATACAGGACGCCCTATTTTATAAAAAACGCTTATGGTCTTCTAACAAACCAGAGAATTAATAATTTCTGTCATTCCCATTATTGCCACTATATTCATTCCCATTATAATTATACCCATTGTAAGGGGGATCAAACGGTGAACGAGGTGGTGGAGCTGGGAGGAAGCCAGACGGACCAGGTGTACGCAAGGCAGGAAAGCCTCCAGCAGGCTCAGGGCGCTGCGGAGAAGATGGTTGCGCAGTTGCAGAAATGGTGCGGAAGATACCGCTTACCGTCATCTCTCCTTCGGCCTCATCGGCGGGAGACTCAATCCGAACCTGAGAGGTTGGCATATAATAGCTCTGATCATCACGAATCTTAAAGGCTTCGACAGAAGAGCGTAGCTGCTCAACCAACCGAGCAAGGCGTTCCATGTTATGGGAAGCTTCACGTGTGCTGGCACTACCAATTCTATTGCCTTCATTGACTGCTCGCATGATTTGCACGATGGAGCTGGTGGATTGCAACTGCTGTGTTGCCATCTGATTGATATTCTCAATCTCACTGGCTTGGCGCTCAACGACGCTAAAGATCAATTCCAGGGATTGTCCAGCTTCCTGGGTCAGTTCAGCACCAACCGAGGTTTCACGTTCCGTATCCTGCATTGAGACAGCAACCGAACCGATATCATCGCGAATACTTCGCACGATCTTTGTAATAATGCCGGTCTGTTCTTTAGCGCGTTCTGCCAGCCGTCGAATGTCGGCGGCAACGGCACCGAAGCCTTTACCGTTTTCACCGGCCATAGCGGCCTGAATAGCGGCGTCCAGAGCCAAACGGTTCGTCTGGTGGGCGATACCAGAAATAACCTCAATAATATTGTTAATCTCACGCGAACGTTCACCAAGGACATTAACCTTGGTTGCAGTAGCTTGCACGTTCTGGTTAATACGACCCATGCCCTGGATCGTCATTTGCACAGCGCCGCGACCCGAGTTGGCGTTTACACGCGCTTCGCGTGCGATTGTGTACAGTGATTGAGCATGTTCAGCCACCTGCCGGCTAGTGGCTGCCATTCGTTCAACTTCGGCGGCGGCATCACCGACCTGCTGAATTTGAATATCACTATTTTCGACGAGTTGGGTCATACGATCAAGAATGTTAGACGTAGAATTTTCTACCTCATGGGCGACCATCTTGACGCGAACAACCAGGCTCCCAAGTTCTTCAACCATGTAGTTGAAGGAGTCGGCCAGTACGCCGAGGGCATCAGCGGTC
>DASSXK010000742.1:0-5984 GCA_035703945.1 Ktedonobacteraceae bacterium
ATGAGCACCGCGAGGTAATCGGATCGCTGATAATGAAATTCGCGCCGTTTGCTTCTGCGCCAGCCACGACGGCCTCCCCCATAGCAGCGCGCCTCCATCGCCGTTGCCAGGGTTTCGGAGCGTTTGAAGCCGCTGAGAAACAGTGGGATCAGCAAGGCCCCGTAGCGGGTGGCGCGTTGTACCAGGTTTCCCTGGTCGAAACGGACTCCACGAGCGGCCTGGGCCTTTATCAGACGTTCGGCCTCACCGATGAAAATCGGCACAAATTTAAATGCAATCACCAGAACCATCACAAATTCATTGACTGGTAGACCGATTTTTTGTAGCGGCGAAAGCAGCGATTCCAGCGCATCGGTCAGTCCGACCATCGAGGTTGAGACCGTCAGCAGCAAGACCAGGTAGTAGAGCAGCAGCGCTCGAATGATTGTCAGCAAGCTCTGAAGCAGCCCCTCAATTGACAACGACAGAAAGCTCCAGTGCCAGAGCAGGGTTGTGTGTGCCGTTGGAGAGACGTAGAAAAGCACCTGCAAGAAATAAAAGAAAATCAGAAAAGGTACGATTGTGCGGAAGCTGCGGGCCAGATAGCGCACAGAGATTTTCGAGAGGGCTTGCAGGCTGATGCAAATGAGCAGACACAGGAAGAAGGCTGTAAACGTATGGACATAGGAGAACAGCGCAATCAGCAGAATAGCCCCGATCAGCTTGGTGCGTGGATTGAGCCGGGTCAGGTAGGAATCATTGTTGACAAATTGACCCAGGTTGAATGTTCTTGAAATTTCTATCATGTGTTTGCCTTCCGGGCCTGAGCCTGCACCAGTGCGGCTTCGAGTTCTGCCAGACCGATAACACCGGTATCGAGATCGGGAAAAATATCTTGCAGCGCCAGCGCGATGCGGGTTGCTTCCGGCAGGACAATATCCAGTTCAGTGAGCTGTGTGGCGCGGCTCAGGATCTCGCGCGGGGAGCCGTTTAAAATCGCCTGCCCCTGGTCCAGAATCACAATGGTATCGGCCAGCCCAATCACATCTTCCAGGCTGCTGGAGAGGTAGATCATCGTCAGACCATGCTGCTGCTTGAGATTTTTGATCAGTGACAGCAGTTCGTGGCGGCCGCGAGGATCGAGTCCCGCCGTTGGTTCATCGAAGATAATCACGCGCGGTTCGAGGGCCAGCACACCGGCGATGGCTACACGCCGCTTCTGGCCCCCGCTGAGGGCATAGGTGTAGCGGGTTCGGAAATCCTCGTAAGGAAGTCCAACGGCCTCCAGGGATTGCTGAACCAGCAGGCGAGATTTCTCCAGCGAATACTTCTTGCGGCGAGGACCAAAGGAGACATCCTTGCCGACCGTCTCCTCGAAAATCTGGCTGTCAGGAGATTGAAAGACCACCCCGACGGCATTGCGAATCCGCTCAATCTCAAATTTGGGGGTCGTGACATCGTCCCCTTCAAACAGGAGCGTGCCCGAAGCAGGAACAATCAGCCTGGCCAGCAGATCTGCAACGGTAGATTTGCCCGAGCGCGTTGGACCGATAATCGCCAGCGCCTTTCCCTCTTCGACCGCAAGCGAAAGGCCGCGAATCGCTTCAAACGCAAACGGCGTGTCGCGCATATAAGTATAATGAATGTCGTTTAGTTCGAAGAGCATAGACCAGCCTTCAGTTCGTCAATTGAAAGCACGACCTCTGGCAGGTTGGCCCAGCCTTTGGTGCGCAGGTTAGAGGCCAAACGCGTCACCAGTGGAATATCCAGTCCAATTTCCAGCAAGGTTTCGGACTGCCCGAAGATGCTGGTGGGTGTTCCATCGAGCAGGATTTTGCCTTTGTCCATCACAATCACCCGCTGGAAATCCACAACCTCGGGCATAAAGTGGGTGATGTGGATGATGGCAATCCCGCGCTCGCGTGCGAGTTGATGCACCATTTGCAAAAGCTGGCGTGAGATCTTGCCCGGCATCATCGTTGTTGGCTCGTCCAGCAGGAGATAGCGGGGCCGCATTGCCAGAATTCCCGCGATTGCCACGCGCTGCTTCTGTCCAACGGAAAGCTCGCTGATCGCCGTTTCTGCCAGCGAATCCAGCTCAAGGACTTTCAGGGCTTCCTGAACGCGCTCCTCGATCTCAAAGCGTGGCAGGCCCAGATTCTCAGGCCCGAAGGAGACATCATCGATGACCGTATTTGCGACAAGCTGATCATCGGGATTTTGAAAAACGATGCCTACGCTCTGACGGATGGTCCAGAGCGCATCGCCATGAGAGGTCGTTGGGAGGCCATCGACGAGAATCGAGCCGCTGTTAGGCTTCAGAATCGCGGCAAGGAGCTTTGCCAGCGTGCTTTTGCCTGAGCCATTCTGGCCGATGATCGCGACTGTTTCGCCAGCCTGGATCTGTAGATTGATCTCGCGCAGGGCGGGGGGAGTTTCTTGCTCCCCCACTGCGCTGTAGTTGAAGGTGACGTTACGGACTTCAAGCATATTAGTATGGAAGATCTTCCCGAGCTTTGGTCTCTTTAGCACGGGTTCGCCCCCCGCGCACAATGTAGATGGCACGTGTAACTACCACCGTAATCACGCCAGCCAGGAGCGCCTCCACTGCTGCTTGCGGAGCGACCAGGATCAGCGTTGGGATAAAAGGGGTCGGGGTTCGCAGCGAGAGCATTCCAAGTACCAGGAAGGTATTGGTGAGTGAGCCGACAACGCCAGCGACAAAGGCCGCTATATCGATATTGAGTCGTTTCAGCCAAATAAAAACCAGCCAGGGAGTGAGACCGATGAAAATTCTCGGTAGAACCGAAATCAGAGGGTCCTTAAATATAGGAACAGGAGATCTGAGAAAACTGGTGAGGCCAAAAATTAGTCCCGTGATTGTCCCCACGACAGGGCCTTCGAGCACCGAACCAAGAATGGTCGGAATATGTTCAATCGTAGCGCTGCCGGTGAGGTTTGGAACAGGAATAAATCCAAGGCTCGTGACACCTAAAATAATTGTGATCGCGACCAAAATACCCGCAGTTACGATCCGTCTTGCATCAAGCGACCAGACATTTCGGGAGGGAGAATCGCCTGACGTAGGAAATTTATCCTGAAGGGACGATTCATCCGACTGGTTCTTCAATGTAGCACTCCTATGGTTATGGCAATACATCAGTCTACTGTGACCGGTATGGCGAAAATAGAGTACAAGCTCTACCACAATAAAGGACCTAATACCCCTATATACTTATTTATGGGAGGATTATGTCGCTGTAAGTATACTTAGTAGCTAGAGAGATGTCAAGAAATAATCGCTAACCTTTGTTATACGGTTTTCTCTCTATGCAGATATTTTTGCTTGCCTGGAAACCTGCTTTCGAACTCGTTTATAAACGCCTGGCACTGCTAGCGGGAGCTTGAAAATGTTGGACACCTGCCGGACCGGCGATCACTGCTCCGGTTGCGAGATTGAGAAAAAGGCCGGTTTCAACGATTCCTACAATATGGCAAAGGGTTTCCTGAAGAGCCTGGGGATCGCTGATCCCTTCTGGGAAGCGGCAATCCAGGATTATATTGGCGTTATCGGTAATGAAGGCGTTCTCGCCTGCCATACGTTGCTCTACCTGGGCTCCCAGTCCTTTTAAGCGATGCCGCACAGTGGGGAGCGCAAAAGGCACAACCTCAATCGGGAGAGGGAAGTGGGTGCCGAGGCGTGTCACCTGCTTTGTGGCATCGGCGATGATGATGAACTGCCGTGAGGCGGATGCGACGATCTTTTCGCGTAGAAGGGCGCCGCCGCCACCTTTGATCAGGTAGAGATGCTCGTCGATCTCATCGGCACCGTCGATGTCGATGTCGATCTCAGGGTAGGCCTCAAGGGTTGAGAGGGGGATATTCAGGCTCTGGGCCAGCCTCGCTGACGCTTGCGAGGTTGAGATCGCGGCCTTAATTTGTAAACCTGCCTGCATGCGGCGGGCGATCGCTTGAATAAGGAAAGCTGCTGTTGTACCGGTCCCAATGCCGATGACCATGCCGTCTTCTATCAGTTCGGCGGCGGCTTCTGCTGCCTGTTGCTTCCACATCTGCTGTTGCATTTCTTCCGATCTTCCTATCGTAAAAGTGGCATAAAGATTTTATAAAGCTGGAGCGAAATTTACCCTGGCATTCCGGGTTACATATAGCATACCATTAAAAGGCAATTCGCAACGGCGTTCTCACGCGACCTGAACGCTTTGCAAGCAGACAGCCTTGGAAAACTTCAGCCTGGATCGCTTCGGGCAAGAATACGATTGACTTCTCAAGCGCATTCAGTCAATGAAGTGAAAGGCTTACTATTATAAAGGCTTACTATTATAAGGCACTTCACAACGGCGCTCTCGCGCCTACTGAACGCTTTCCAAGAAGGCAACTTTCAATGCACCCTGGCTGGAGCGGTGCTGGTACCACTGTTGCTAGCTTCTCAAGCGCGTTCAGTCAATGAAGTGAAAGGCTAACCATCTTTTGCTTCTGAGTAGGAAGGAGGTCGTATTTTCAAAGATAAACTTGTCATCGTTCCATGACCGTGATACACTCAACCGAGAAATTCTAGCGGAAAAATTGAAATTAAAATGCTGTGGTACACCTGTTAGCGGCTTCCAGTGTATTTAGAGCGCAACATGTCGTGTGATTTCCAAAGTGTCTCTATATAAAGTGTCTAAATTCGAGTGGCTTTATCATATAAATGGCGTCGGGCAGCGTATATTTATCTTGCCTGGCTTTTACCTATTTTTCTCTGACCCGCTTGCCAGAGTGGAAGCGCTTGTACATCATAAATAGGTGGTAGGAAAATGTCTGATCAATGGCGTATTCTGATCGTCGAGGACGATGAAGAGGTGAGTCAAAACATTGTTACCTCGCTTCGTAAGGACGGATATCAGGTGCAAGGTGTGGTAGGAAGCGCCGCGATCCGTGTCCTCTGGTCAGAAGATTATGATGTTGTGATCAGCGACCTCAGGACGCCCGGTGCGGAAGGATTTGACCTCCTTGAATGGGTGCGGGCTTATCGTCCTAACCTGCGTATGATTATGTTTGGTCCCCAGGAAATGCGCTCTCAGTCTCTGGAGCGTGGGGCCGTCGGTTTTGTTTTGGCTCCTGTAGATCTTCATGAACTGAAGGAAGAGCTACGGCGCTTACTCCAACAGACCGGGTTTTCAGCAAGTCTGGATTCTTTTGATCTGCTCGATGTGATTCAGATCATTACTATGAGTCGTAAAGATATTGCCTTATTGATTAACACGGGCCTGGAGGAACGTGGCACGCTGGGTTTTAAAACTGGGGATCTGATCTGGGCCGATTATGGCGTTTTACGCGGGGAAGAGGCTTTTTTTGCCCTTGCAGCCCATAAAAATGGAACAGTAATCTATCAGCCCTGGAATGCTCAGATCCGGCCCAATGTTACACAACCTCTTTCTCGGTTGATCTTTCAGGCATTACAATATCGTTCAAAGTATGCGCTGGCGATTCCTCAGACCGGTGAGCAGCCCTCTGTGAAGGCCAGTGATGCCAGCGGGCTCTCGCTTCTTGATGTGGATGATGACGATTCTCCGTTTTTGGTCCTTCAGGATGGTGAGGATGCGCCGCCCGTTCAGCAGGATGGGGAGGTGGATGTGATGCTTACAGAAAAAACAGGTCAATCGAGAGAATGGTGGGAAGGGACTGGAAGAATAGCGGCAATAAACCTGAATTCTTCCGATAAAAATACCCGCAATCTCAACCCGAAAAGTATAAGTGCCAGGCTTGCTCCTCTACCTTCGGAGGAGGAGCCGGATTTAGAGGAACTTCCCAATCCTACAAATACGAGATTACCATCCTGGGTGACGGATCAGCCGACAATGGCGCATTTTCCGGCCGTAAATCTGGAGTCAGCGGCTACCTCGGCTGCTTCGCAGTCTGAAACAACCTGGAGCCAGGAAAATTTCTATAAAGAATCTGCTCCCCCACCTCCATTTGAGGCGGCTGAGGATTGGGAACCAGTTAGT
>DASSXK010000547.1:0-4304 GCA_035703945.1 Ktedonobacteraceae bacterium
AGACATGAAGATATACTTCATCCACAATAAAAACTCACGCAATGTAAATAGAGAGGTGCGATCCAGGTAAACCGCGCATCAAAAATCCCTCTAACTGCAAGGTTCTGAAAGTTCTTCTATATCCTACTCCTACTCGCCAAGGGCCCCACACTCCCCAATCATTAAATCTTTTTCCTGACGCGGCGGAAGATAACTGACGCCTGAAGAGACCTCTTGTAATTTCAAACAACACACGTTATAACTCTAAGTACATAGAGAAAAGCTGGAAACAGCAAAATGGTAGCAGATAATTCCATCGATGATGCTACGCCTGTTCCAGCTATTCATGAAGTATAGATATCCCCTTTAAACTTTCTTTCCAGGAAAACCATAATAGAAATATAGATTGAAGCGCCTTTGATATACTCAATTTGATGGCTGAAAGCAATCTGTATTCTAATTGATCGGTAGGGGAAAAATGATGAACCAGGCTGATATCTCCCAGCTTGTCGAGCAAACCTTATATGCCTTGCTCACGCTGGGCTTTCTACTGGCTGGCCTGATACAAATTCGTCAGGGGCAACGAAAACAGCGTGAGATTACCGATCCCAGGCAGAAGCAGCCCTGGTTCCGTCGATACGAGACGCTGTGGGGGATTATCTGCCTCGCCTTCTCATTGGGTCTGGTGGATAATATTCTCTTCGCTCAATTCGGGGCAACGCAGGACCTTAGCCTGAGCATCTTGCTGCTGGCACTGACGATCCTGGCTCTCCTGCTACTGCTACTCAGCAGCCTGCAACTCTGGCTCACACTCAAGTTGCATCGTCAAGCTGCCTCAATGCAGAATCGGGCATGAGTCCATACTTGCGATTCGGCACTCAAAGATAGAGCGCATCGTTTCTCTATCTTTGAGTAACGGCGTTGAACTCAGGACGAACGTTTTAACAGTCTAAACCCAATATCCGTATCGTGTTCATTGGCCGCAGCAAGGTAGGTCCAAAGCATACCAAATGGCTCCAGCAAGCGGGCATTGTCAAGTGGTCCCGCGTCAACTGAATCAAAACCCAGATCCTCGGCCAAACGAATGACCAGTGATTTGGAAATCTCATGGTCTCCGCATATCGGCATGGTCAGGCTCTCACGGCCATAACGCGGATTTTCAAGATTTCCCACGCCGGTTGAATTGAAGGCCTTGATAACATGCGCTTCTGGAATTTTCTTAGCAATCAGTTCAGCGCCCGATTCTGAAAAGCCAACCTCCAGTTCAAAGGTTCCTTCGTTAGCTGGATTCGTCGCATCAATCACAATCTTCCCGGTCAGATCACCCAGGGTCTCTAAAACATCCATTGTTTTTGACCAGGGTGTTGCCAGTAAGATAACCTCGCCAAATTGAGCGGCCTCCTCTGGCGAACCGCTGCGAGCACCGTGTCCAGCATCGTGAGCAAGCTTCTTCAACTTCTCGGCATCTCGTGAATAGCTATAAAAAACACAATGATTTCGATGGGCCCAGGCCCTGCCCAACGCTGCTCCAACCTTGCCAGAACCAATAATCCCAATATTCATTTGTCTGCGATCCTCATTCCAAACTTGATATGTCCTTTAAAGAAAGGATCAGTATCTATCTCGTTCACGTCTGTTCAGTTAATTAAGCATACAAATAGAAGCGAAAAAATACAAGTGAAGCGAAAAAGATGTACATAAAACGAATTGGCCAGAGGCAGAACTCCTCTAGCCAATTCTCTCATTTCACTCTATGCACATACACGCACTTCTTAATAGAAGCGAAATTGGGCACTAATAGTATTGCTGGATGCGTGAATGTGTCTGGTCAAGCTCAGCCTGGGTCTTATCCAGTTCGGCCTGAATGGCATCCAATTGCTCCTTAGCAGCCTGAAGCTGAGTCTCATGCTCTTTAGCAGCCTGAAGGCGAGCTTTCGAGTCCGCCAGACGCTGCTGAGCAGCTTGAAGTTCATTCTGCATACGTTGAAGCCTTTCTGCATGTTGCGCGTTGACATCATCTATAGGAGTCGATGTTGCCGTCGCGGCGGTCGGATCGCTATAGGTTCCGGTATGCTCCTGCGCAACCTGCTCGGCAGGTGCATTGGTCATGGTCGATTCTTCAACAGGAGAAACCGGCTCGTCCTGAGCGGTCGTTGTATCGGACTGCGTAGGCACTTCGTGAGCAACATCAGCAGGCATCGTTGCATCTGATGTCGTTGGCGAATAGGTATCAGCAGCGCCTTCTGGACTCAATACGCTCTCTTGATTGGCCTCGTAAGCCGGTGTTGCTTCCATGGCGTGACCATTCTGCGCAAGGTCAGGTGCCGACTCCGCCTGATATTCAGGAGTAGTCGCGTTTTCAGAGAACGCCTGACTGTCAGATGTACCCTCATCCGTGTTTTCCTGGGATGACTGATATTCAGGTGTCGTATCAGTCAGATTGTCTTGAGCCACGTTGTTCTCAGCAGGCGTCTCATGCTCTGACGCAACCGGTGTGGCTTCCTCTGACGCCACGTTGTTCTCAGCGGGCGTCTCATGCTCTGATGTGGCAGGGGAAGCTTCCTCTGAAACCATGTTACTATCCTGTGCGACCTGCTCATCATGAGTCTCGGCAGGAGCGTTCTCGCCTGACGTATTCAACCACTGGTCCTCAGAAGCGGTAGCTTCAACAGGCGTGGTGGAATCATTCGCAGTATCTTCGGGAGCTACGACGGTCTCCTCACCAGACTGATGTTCGGGATTGTACTCAGATGTCGTGGTAGTCATAGGGGTCTGATCCTCCTCCGCCTGACCATACTCAGATGTGGTAGTGTTCTCAGGAGTTACGCTCTCCTCATTCGTTGTTTGATAGTCGGTTGCATTTTCTGGCGTGGCAACAGGTTCTGGTGCGGCCTGATCCTCAGATGCAACCTCGCCCGCCGGAACTGGCTGCCTATCCTCCTCGGCAGTATTGGTGTCAGCCTGTTGTGTCTCTGCGGCGTTCGCATCGTAGCTGGACGCATAGGAATGGCCGAGCTGCTCTTGAGTCAGGCGAGGATGAGGCTGAGTCTCACCGCTCCAGTCCTGGCTGTCGCCTGACTGAGTATTCTCTTGCCAGGTGGAATAGTTTGTTGGCTGTTCATAACTCGACTGCTGCTGATAGCTTGTTGGCTCCTGAGCATATGTAGATGTACCACCAGTAGCATCTGAGCTAGAGTTATAAGCATCGTATGCACCGTACTGATGCATAATGCCCATAGCTTCCTGCTCATGTCCGGCTGCATTGAGTGCCAGGACGATGTTGCCATTACTGTAGGCGTTAGCGTAGTATTGAGCTTCTTCTTCCGATAGCCCCATCGCTACCAGATCGCTGGCAAGATTACCAGCGTCGGAATTCGTGCCTGTGAAGAGACTTTTGATGTCGGCAAAGATGCTTCCTGATGATCCAGGAACGGCATATCGCATTCTTTCACGATCAAATCCAGCGTCGTAAAGTGCTTGCGTGGCTTGCTCTGCCAATGATCGGTCCTTAAAGATTCCGACCACAGTAGGAGATGGTTTTACTGACATGTTTGATCACCCCTTTGTAAAACTTTGCACGATAATCGCAAATTGTTGGAGCCATTAAAAAATAAAGAACCCTGTGAAAATAAATGTGCCGGAATTTCCACCCTTTTGGCCAATGTGATTTAAAGTGTATCCATAGTTTTCACGTGAAACGTTATCAAAAAGATGCAGTTTTTTTAAGCCATTTATTGCTTTCATCTCAAATCCATAAATGACTATTCGGAGGGGATAGGTGCTGATAACAATCAACGTGATCCGGGAAAAGGGGTCAAATCTCCAGCGCACTTATTCCGCTTAAAACAAGCAATGGCTGCACAGCAAACACAGCCATTCACAACATATCACAATTGGAGGAGTCATTACAAATGGTCACTATCGAGCCAGATTGTGACTGGACCATCATTTACAAGCTCAACGCGCATATGGGCCCCGAAGACACCGCCCTCAACATCCAGCTTATAGGAGCCAAGTGCGGCCTTGAAACGCTCCACCAATGGCTCTGCAATAGCGGGAGGGGCGGCGTCAGTAAAGCTTGGGCGTCGTCCTTTGCGGATATCGGCGTACAGGGTAAACTGGGAGACGACAAGCACCTGACCATGGATATCCAGCAGCGATAGGTTCAT
This sequence comes from Ktedonobacteraceae bacterium, assembly GCA_035703945.1. GTDB lineage: Bacteria > Chloroflexota > Ktedonobacteria > Ktedonobacterales > Ktedonobacteraceae > DASSXK01. Next base: position 4,149 of record DASSXK010000547.1, read on the forward strand.
TTTACCCGCTTCATCCCCAAAGATGCGCAGGTTCACGATCTTCTCAACTAAAGCTTTGAGCTGGGCATCCCCATCTTCTCGTCCAACACCCAGCAATAATAACAGGCCAGCACCAATCTCCCCGACAATCTTCCCCTCGACTTCAACACTGGCACG
>DASSXK010000714.1:0-8030 GCA_035703945.1 Ktedonobacteraceae bacterium
ACTTGTTGGGAGTATCAAGCCGCTCGTGCAAAGGTCAGGTTTAACTTCGGCAAGGGTATTTGATCAGCTCATGAAGCAGGCAAATGAGGAGCTTTTCCACCCCTACACATGTGGGTATGGAACCTTGTTTTCCGTCGTTGGGTGCCGAGAAAAATAAAGGATTAACCAGGATTTCGATGAGTCTAAGGGTGACGTCAGGCCTTTTTTGGGGCGTAATAAGCTACTCCTGAATAGCGGGCAGATAGGCAGTTAAGAGGCTTTTTAGGGGTTAAGCATGGTATATTCTGGCTAATTTTTTGTAATAACAGTGATTTTAAGAAATATCATGATATACAATAACGCACAGTAAGTGTGTATGCATTTAGATATATCAAGGTAACAGAATGTCGTTCATAAATCGCATGAAAGCTGCAGTCATTGTAATTGTCTTAATTGGCAGTATTACTTTAGGCTGTATGGAGTTATTAATTGTCATGGAACCCGCTGTTACAAACGCCAGACATGCAGATCATGTGAATGGTTTGGTCAAGCAAGTTGATCAAAATGCACAGGGTTTGAACTTTGAGCTTCAAACATCCACGGGACACCTGATGAATTTTACTTGCGAAAAGGAATGCCGAGCTACCTTAGGACATTTACAACGGCACATCCGTGAGAAAGCCAAGACCGATGTGTATTACATTGAAGGGCCGAACAATAGCCTGATCGCCCTGGATGTGGACTAAACGAGAACATCAATACAAGCGCAAGTGTGGGTAAATAATCTAGCCCTTCCTGGTATCTGGACATAAAAAGGTTGCCGTCGTTAATCAGGGTCAGGCTTTATGTAACGGAGGAATTGTAGCAACTATGTATAGGCAGGAGAATAGCAAGCAAAACAGTACAGGCCCACAGAATAGCCGACCATCGATGGATAGTGCCGATATTGTGATTATTGGCAATGGAATAGCTGGACTAACGGCCAGTGTCGAGGCACGTCGCCGTGACCCGGATGCTCGCATTGTCATTGTGACGGATCAAAATCACCCGACGATTAATACCCCGGCTCTGAAACAATTTGCAGTCGGGAAAGTTAGCCGCGAGCAGTTGTTAGCCTACCCGGTAGGAACCGAGCGTTCGAATCGAATCCATTTAATTAACGGCCATGTCGATGAGATACATGCTCAGCGTAAATTTATCGCCTTGAAAGGCGGTCGCACCCTTGGATATGGATCGTTGTTGATTGCGACGGGTAGCTCGCCGATGGGATTGCCCGCAAATATTCCTGGTCGGGACTTCGATGGTGTCCTGACCTTGCACCGCTTGACTAATTACCTGGACTTGCGTCGCCGATTGGGCGAAGTAGAAGACGCAGTGGTTATCGGGGGTGGTGTACATGCAATCGAGACGGTCATGGGATTGATGCATTGTGGAATTAAGGCTCACTGGCTGATTCGCGGCGAGACATTCCTGGGAAAGATGCTGGATCAGCCCGCTTCAAAGATGGTCCTGGAACATGTCAGGCGCTCCGGCGTGATGGTGTATACTAACACGGAAGTTGTAGGGGTGGTTGGTCGAATTGGCGCGGTTGTTGGGGTTGTCACAAACCATAATCAGATGATTCCTTGCCAGTTGGTACTTAGTTGCACTGGTACGCAGCCGGTTTCAACTCTTGCCAGGCAGTGTACAGTGCCGATCCTACAGAAGAAGGGGATCATCGTGAACGATAAGCTGCGTACCAGCGTGCGGGATATTTATGCCGCTGGCGATGTTGCGGCCCTGCTTAATCCCCAGACCGGCGAATACGAACCACGCGCATTGTGGTACCATGCCGTTTTACAGGGGCGCCTGGCTGGCGCGATGATGACCGGCCGCGAGCCTGATAAGGCTGATCCTTTTGGAGTTCCCTGGCATGCCACCCACCTTGGTGAAATTTCAATGTTAACTGTCGGCGATCCTTTGAATTCCTCCGAAGGCATAATTACATTGACGGATTCCAATAAAGCGAGTTATCGCCGCATGTCAATCTCAGGTGATCGTTTAGTCGGCTATCTGGCTTTGGGAACGGCCCCCCAGGATAGTCTGGCGATCAAAAGAATTATCGATGAGGGGCTATCAATTCGAAGCGTGAAGAAAGAGCTGCTGAAAGGCACCTTTGATGCCCGGCGCTACTTCTCGCATAAACGCACCCACGCGACGCAAGGTGCTATCAAGACCGGTCGTTTGCCTGAAACCAGCCTGTTTGATCTCCCTGCCGCTCCGAAACAATTGCAATTACCTGCTCCCGGAAGTCGTAGCACCCAGCGACTCCAAACGACTGATGCCCTGCAATCTCTGGAGCAGAACGATTATAGCGAGTCCAGACGTCATACTGACGACCTGCAACTTCCTCAAAAGTCGCTTCGATTAAGCCCGGATATGATGGTCAGACAACGGGCTGAAGCTGAATGGGAAGGAAGCCCAACCGGCTATCGCTTACATACAAATCCTCGCATGGTTGAGGCTCATACATCAGAATATACCGATGTTGATGAAGGAGAGCCCTTCCAGAGACATGAGGGAAAGCGCAATCTCTGGACTTATGCTGAGAATGGAGAGCAATAATGACGAGACCTGTTTTACTCCATAAAACTGGCCCACAGGTCATTCAAGAAATAAATGCCTGCATCGGTTGTAATGAATGTTTGCTGGCCTGCCCAGCCCTGGCAGAGCCAATTACAATCGATGTTTTGAATCGTGAGACCTTTGCGGGTCCGATTTCGGCCCCGGTCGCACGTTTTGCGCGCTCTTGTTATCAATGTAGTGCTTGTGTTGCACCCTGCCCCGTGGGTCTGCACCGAGATGCGATGATGGCCTGGTTAAAAGTCCGGTTGTTGCGTGGTGGAAAGGAATAACTCACGTTATGAATCGCTTTCAACCTCCAAATCAGATCGGCAATAGTTTTATATTTGAGGGTGGTCAGAAGGGCTACCCCTGGATTTTCTTCTATTTGCGACGTTCCTGGGTACTTAGTTTGCTCGCTACGTTGCTGGTGGTTGTTCCAACCTGGATCTTTTATAATTGGTATGTGAAAAATGGGCAAGATCCAGCGCCGGATAGTGTGCTTGGCTACACGTTTGCGATCGTTGGAACGATTCTGATGCTGATGGCGCTGGTCGGATTTAGCCTGCGGCGACGATCACGTAAGCGGAAAATTGGTCAGTTGAATCGATCGCTGAACTGGCATATGTTTTTTGGCATGACCGGTCTGGCGCTGTTCTTTATGCATTCGTTTGGGAACTTTAACCCACGTACCGGAACCTACGCGCTCTATGGAATGATTGCGATGGTGGTCAGTGGCTTAATTGGGCGCTTGCTAGATCAAATCATCCCTAGAATGATTACGGCCCAGATTGATGAGGCCCTGACGGGTCAGGGTGATGATCAGGTAGAGCGCATTTCGCAGCAGGTGCGTGCGTTGATGGAGCATAATGCAGAGGGTAACTCTGGCTTTCTGCCTGTCGTTTCTGGAACTCCGGTGAATAGTAGATTTATAGCGGAGTCAGGGGGAGCACCCTGGGACCTGGCGTATATTACGCTGGAGGCGACTCCCCAGGAATTGAATCGCGAGGCCAGTTACAGGTTGGTGCCAGATAGAAAAAGTAGTTTGACCCGACCAGGTGCTCTGGTGCCCGGTGCCGAGGAACAAATGAGGTCGCTACAGCGGGTCCAGGTGGCGATGCGGAAAGAGCATACCTATCGCTATATCCTGCGCTACTGGCGTATATTCCATATCTTTCTGGCTTTCACAACCATTGGCCTGACGCTATGGCATTTGGAATATGCTGCGACCCTTTTGATCCCAACATTTATGCACTAAAAGTGCGCGTTAAAACCTGGACCCCCTTTGTTACGTATTACCTGGGTAGATGCACAAATGTGCATGACAGAGGAGGTACCCTGATGTTACAAGCAGAAGGCCCGGTGCAAAAGATTTCGCACCCAAAACGACACGAGCTCTTTTTTCATGGTGTGAAGACTTTTAAGCTGGTCGGCTCTCTTGTGAAAGATCCACGTGTACCGATTGCGCGAAAATTGCTTTTCTTTGGCGCAATCGGAGTCTTGATCGTAGTTATGTTTTTTCCAGACCTCTTGAGCGAATTTGTTTTGACCACTGTGTTGCCGGTGGTTGGTACGGTTACAGGGATTCCGATTGATGCGGGAATGGACTGGCTGGCATTCGCTTTTGTGGTCGTAAATCTTTTCCGCTTCTTCCCATCAGAAGTAGTCTCGGAACATTATCGTCGCATCTTTAAATCAGAATTTCCGGGCGTGCAGGATATTCCAGAGTATCCCACCCGCCGATCTTAATCCTGGCTTCATACAAAAAGAATAGGGAAGAGCGAACAAAACGGACCTCTGCCAGCGGCAAGGGGTCCGTTTTGTCGTATATGTGTATGGCTATGGGTTGATATGGTCGCTATCGGTGGCCGGTCTGAATTTGGTGCCGGTATTGATAAAGATTGTTGTTTGATCCTGCATATGAATAATCATGTCAGGCAGGTGGTCTCTATTCACGTCCCGGAACTCAAGCGTGACGGGTGTGAGATCTCCTCCAGGTCCAAAGAGATAAGGGCCTGTATAGCTGAAGGATTTAGCCGGATCGCCACCCACGAACTCAACAATTACAACGTGTCGGTTCAGATTCATCGCAATAAAGTGGCTCGGATGAGCGGGGTCGTCGTTATGACCGACAACCTGATCATATTGGGCGGTTCTAGGGGTCCCATAGCGAATATCATTGTAACGCTGGGTTCCCCAGGCTATTGCAAGAGAGGTGATTACCCAGAGCGCAATCAATGCCAGCATGCTAACGCCCAGGGGAAGTAAGAAATGATATTTCCTGCGCGGGGGATGTTGAGAAGGTATCTCATAGCTGTCTGCATCAATCGTGCGATTCGAGCGTGCCTGCATTGGGCCTGGATAGGGTTTAATCACAGGTCCATTGCGACGCCCTGCGTTGCCCGTGGTTCTGGCACCTTGTGTCGCTTTACGCGGTGAGGCTTGTTGCCCTGTGACAGGACTCATCCGAATCGAGCTGCTATGTGGACGTGGTGGGTCGTATGCGAATGCGATGTCGCTGTCTTCTCCGAAAATGTCTTCGTCTTCGTCTGTATTATAAGAGACAGAATCTCCATAGTATGATGGTCGCTCTCCTGTACGGGGATTGCGGCGCATCTGGTCAGTACGAGGATAAGGTTGCTGTACCTCTCTCTTATTCGCGCTTGACCGCCTTGATTGAGGACGCCTCTCGTCGCTCGGCATGCGCTTTACCTTTCTGCTGCCGTCCCATAGACTAGAATTCATCTAAGAAGAGCCTATGGAGGTTCATTGCTATTTTGCTTGTATCACATGGTCCAAGATTTGTATGTGTATCACATGGTCCAAGAACTTTGAATAGGTGTAAGGGGGTTGCAAGGGGCGAAGCCCATTGCCTGGGTCCAGGGCTGTGCCCTGATCATCCCCACCCCTCTCTCGAATAGGTGTAAAGGGGGTTGCAAGGGGCGAAGCCCCTTGACTGGGTCCAGGGCTGCGCCCTGGTCATTCCCCACCCCTCTCTCGCCGCCGCAGGCGGCCTCTCAATCCAGCTTCACAAACTAATAGCCAAAAACGACCATTATAAAGAAATTGTTTTAAGTATACAATATTAACTCTATCATAGCCTATATATCTAGTAATTTCAATATATTTGCCTCTTTGGAGCATGATGAATTTTAATTCTACTATAGATTAATTTACACTCTTTCATCCATATCACGTTCATGAAGTAACTGCTTCATTTTCTGGAGACCGAGGCGTAAGCGTCCTTTTACCGTCCCAAGCGGTAGATTCCAGCGTTGAGAGATCTCCAAATGAGTCATTCCGCGAAAGTAGCAGCATTCGATTACTATACGTTGTTCGATTGGTATTTGTTCCAACATCAGGCGCAAGAGGCGGCGCCGTTCATTGCGCCAGGCCTCTTCCCAGACATCGGGCTGTTCGCAGGCTGGATCTTGCTCGTTTTCAATCTGAAGTGGCATCCAGCGTTGATCTTTATGGGTTGTCGCGCGAATCTTATCGATAGCTCGATGATGAACAATCGCCTGAAGCCAGCGTAAAAAGCCGCCTTGTTGTTGCTTATAGAGTCCAGCTTTGCGCCAGACAGTCAGAAACACCTCCTGAACAAGATCCTCTGTTGCGGTATTCTCTTGTAAAATCCGGAAGGCCAGGCTGTAGGCATAGCGGTAATAGCGTGTATAGAGTTCTTCCAGCGCCCAATCTCTCCCTTGAAGAACCTCAAACATTAATGTATCGTCGCTTATGACAGAAGATGTGCTTCTGTTTGGTGAAAGCTGATGCGAATAGGCTGCTGCGCTGGCAGATTTAGGCTGATGAACAGGTAACAGTGGTCCAAAGAACGTTGTTGTGGATTGGATTGATACGTTGCTCATAGTTTACCTCTCAGGCAATGGAGAAAGTACACACAACCCCCTTATATTACTTGATGAAGCTGTCTCTCCAACCATAAAGAGGTCGCTGAGGAAGAGCAGCTTTTTGGGCTTATTTCGCCTGGATAAAGGACCGATCGACTCAACTGATTAAGGTGAATTGTAGAGGGCAGAAGTAAATATTCTGTGTGTTGAAACTTCCTCTATTGCTTTTCTCGCTATTGATAGATAAATTATCCACCATATATCCTTGTTATACAGATAGATACAACAGTACGATTAAACAGTAAATATTGGAGCTCACCACGTGAGGAAGAAAATGGATGCCGAGGATTTCTCTAACCTTGTTTCATTGCAGTTAGATTCCGTTCCAGCGCAATAAGCTGTTAGGAGTGTCCTGATCTTGAGTGCAGGGAGGCCAGAATTGAAGCAAGTAGATATGTATTGTTTAAGCCGCGCCCGTTACACTCTAACATCAAGTATACGTCAGTACCTTGTTACATTCAACAGGCATCCTGTGTTTAAAAAGGACACATTGACACCTCGAAGTATGATATTTTTAAAGCAAACAGATGTACTAAATCTTCAGGAAATGCCAGGTATGACAGATCAACTCTCTCTCTTCGGGTCGGATAAGCCATCTGCTCGTCAACAAAATGTGGAGCCAAAAGCGGTAAACCCTGAAATGGAGCCACTGGCGGCACGTATGCGCCCGCGTACGCTTGATGAAATAGTCGGGCAGGAGCATCTTCTCGGGCCGGGGAGATTGCTACGGCGCAGCATCGAATCCGACCATATCTCATCGATGATTTTCTGGGGACCCCCCGGAAGTGGTAAGACGACGCTCGCGGAAGTGATTGCACGCCAGACCCATTCCCGCTTTGTGCGACTCAGTGCGGTCTCCGCTGGCGTGGCTGATCTGCGTAAGACTGTGGAAGAGGCCCGGCGGCTGCGCTCGTCTAATCAGAAGACGATCCTGTTCATTGATGAGATTCATCGCTTTAATAAGTCTCAGCAGGACGCCGTCTTGCCTCATGTTGAGCACGGTATTGTTACTTTAATTGGTGCGACAACCGAGAATCCCAGCTTCGAGGTCAATAGCGCTCTGCTCTCGCGTTCACGCGTATTTGTGCTGAAAGCTCTGACCGAAGAACAGATTGTCACACTTCTTCGGCGAGCTTTGACCGAGCCGGAACGGGGTCTGGGGGCATTAAATGTCACGATAGACGAGGATGCGTTGCAGCAGATCGCCGTCTTTGCCAATGGCGATGCACGCACAGCCTTGAATGTACTGGAGCTAGCAGCCCAGAGCACGCAGCAGCCGACCGCTGATGACGTTCCCAGGCAGATTACGCTGGGAATTATTGAAGATGCGATGCAGCATCGAGCTTTACAGTACGATAAGGGCGGAGACCAGCACTACGATACGATCTCGGCTTTGCACAAATCTCTGCGTGGTTCCGATCCCGATGCCAGTCTGTACTGGCTGGCTCGAATGGTGGAGGCGGGTGAGGACCCTTTGTATATTGTGCGCAGGCTGATCCGTTTTGCCTCAGAGGATGTGGGGATGGCCGATCCCCAGGC
>DASSXK010000002.1:0-7591 GCA_035703945.1 Ktedonobacteraceae bacterium
CAAATGGCTCCGTTTGAGATTCGAAATACAGACAGGTGAAGAGTCTATACATTGGCTCTCCACCTGTGGGGGTTCATACCTTGTGTGGATGCTATACGTCTCTTCTGTGGGCTTATCGAGGCCTTCAGGCCGTTTTCTCCTCGTCTATGCTGGGCGCTTTGAAGTGGATCTCCAGAGACTTGTTGACGAATCTGGCGACTGTGGCCTCCTGGTTGACCAGGATCGAAGGCAGGGGGATGTCGCGCTTGAAGTTGCCGATCTCGATAATCATCTCGTCGCCGCGCTTCGTCATGATGACCTTGTTCATTTCGACATGTGGAAGCGGCAGGCGCAGAATATAGGTGTCACCCTCACGCACGACTTCCTGGACCTGGCCCTTGAAGAAGATCTGGGTCGGGTCCTGCTCGCCAAAGATGACCTCGCCTAATTTTCCCAGCGCCTCGACACCCAGCACCTCTTGAGGATAATAGGGAGCTTCCCAGACGGGCAGCGGGGTAAAGGTCTGATGGATCTGTTTACGCAGCTTTTCCTGGTTACGATAGAGATCCTGCATAAAACTATCATGGTATTCCGCCTGAGGCAGCACCCGGTTACAGACGACCGCATCGATCGGATACCCAAAAAGAGCCAGGTAGGTTTCTGCCCGCAGCGCCTCTTTAATGACCATCCGTTCGGGATTGACAACTGGCCGATAGGAACTGATTTCGGGATCGCTTAAAACCTCGCGTAGTCCATTGACGCGCTCGCTGAGGAGATTGATGGCATCAAGCACATCCGCTGAAGGCATAAAGTTTTTGAGTAGTGGGCGGGCAAGATTGAGGGTTCGGGCCTGAATACCAGAGATGCGTCCGGCGTACCACTGGAAGGTATCGGGCATACTAAGCAGGCGTACCGTTTCTCCCGTTGGTGCGGCATCAATGACCACGACATCGAACTCGCCGTCCCTGGCGTTACGATAGATGTTGAGCAGGCTAACGATTTCGTCCATACCAGGAATCAGAGCCAGCTCTTCGGCCATCACGTTATCCATGCCACGTTTACGCAGCATTTTGCTCATGACGTCCTGAAGTTTTCCCCAACTATGGCGCATTTCATCCAGGGCATTGACCTCTTGTCCCCACAGATTGGGGGCCAGTTCCTTTGGCTCATAGGTGAGTGTTGTTTTAAAGCAGTCCGCGAGGCTGTGGGCCAGATCGGTGCTGACGACAAGCGTCCGCTTCCCAAGCATGGCTGAGCGTACAGCGGTGGCAGCGGAGATTGTGGTTTTACCAACTCCGCCTTTGCCCAGGTAAAGAATAATCCGCATAACATCCCTTATTTTGAATGATCTATTCCATTTCAGTCCCTCTCCATACTTGCTCATACTTTCAAGCTGAGCCAGCGAAGAGACACTACTTACCAATGATATTACAGTATATACGCTGTTGACTTCGTTCAGGTTGGAAGTCAGGGCCTTTATTCTTATTTATACTCAACAATTAAAAATCTTACAAGCAGTAATAGCTAGCAAGCTATTTATGTAAGTGAGCCATGCACTTCGCTGACTGAACGCGTTTAAGCAGCCAGCCGGAACGTTGTTAGAAACAACCCAGGCTAAAGTTTTCTAACGTTGCCTGCTTGCAAAGCGTTCAAGAGGCGCGCGAGCGCCGTGGCGATGTGTCTTGCCATCGCAGGCTAGAGATGTATTATGTATAATAATTAGTTGAGTTGTTCAGTTTGCTAACGGCACTTCTGGCCTTCTTGCAGTAATTTGCTGGAAAAGGGAACGTATAATTACCAGTTTTCCGCTTTTGAAGCGTCCCCATTACTAATGGGAAATAATAAATGAACGATTGTAGTACGAGGAGGCATTGAATGCAGCAGGAGCAGTTAAAGGCTGCTTATACGCACTGTCGTGGGGTAACTCAACGCTCATCCAAGACTTTTTATTGGGGATCATTATTTCTGCCTCCACCAAAGCGTCACGCGGTCTGGGTCATCTATGCTTTCTGTCGTGTGGTTGATGATATTGTGGATGAGCTTGATTTGCCGGGCTCACCTCGGATCGGCCATCTAAGTGGCTCTGTTTCACCTGAGCGAGAACTGGATCACTGGCGCGAAGCTCTGATCAGGCTGTATCAGCGCGGATATGCAGATCCGAGCGATCACATTCAGTTTGCCTGGGGTGAGATGCTCAAAAGCTACGATGTGCCTCTGGAACCAGCGCTGGAGCTTTTGCAAGGTGTGGCAATGGATCTCACTATCAACCGCTATGACTCATTTGAGGAGCTTTACCTCTATTGTTATCGGGTGGCCGGTACCGTTGGCCTGTTGACCAGTCCTATTTTTGGATTTAACGATCAGGCCGCATTGGAGCACGCAGTTGACCTGGGCATTGCGCTGCAACTGACGAATATTTTGCGTGATGTTGGAGAAGATAGCGCCCGGAATCGTATCTACCTGCCGCAAAAAGAACTACAACGTTTTGAGTATAGTGAGGCGGATCTATTTGGGGGGGTCATCAATGATTCTTTCCGTGAACTCGTACGTTTCCAGATGGAGCGGGCCGAAGAGTATTACCTGCGTGCCCAGCCAGGCATCTCTCTACTCAGTTCCGATTGTCGCCTGGCGATTCGTCTTAGCTCGGCCCTGTATCGTGGCATCCTTGACCGGATTCGTTTAAATAACTACAATGTCTTTACCAAGCGTGCCAGTGTACCCTTGAAGAATAAGCTTGCCGCCGCCTCTCAGTACTGGTTTATTCAGCAAGTTGAGTCGATGGGGGAGCGCATGATGAATCCATATCACTCGCAATTATAAGGTTGTACATGATAATGCAGTAAAAGAATAAAGGCAGGTTGAAATAAGCTTTCAACCTGCCTTTATTCTTTATACTTATCGTTCAATGGTGCCATTGAGAACGAGCAATTTTACAAACTCCAGTTGGCGAATGACCTCCATACGGTCACTGCCCCCACTTTGGTACCACTGGCGTAGCCAGAGAAGCGAAATAATCTCATCTTCTGTAAATCCGCTACGAGTAAGCATGTCCATTTCAGTGGTAACCGGCGTCGCAATCTTCGTTTGCACCCTCTGTGCTTGCGAATGGATCTGCGGATTCATATTGGTGTCCTTCTGCTTATTAAGCAATTTGCCGCTTCGGTTTCACGCCTTTTTAGAATGTTTTTGCGCCGGTGAGCCACAAATGAGATAGAGATAAGTGTAGCAATCCGGCTAAATACAGTTTTAAGTCCCTGTGTGACCCTTAGAAATTCCCTTTCACTTTCCTCCTCCCGACTACTTATTCCTTACACACAAAGCATAAGCGGAAACGCGATTGGTCGCTATAAACCTGTTGACATTTGGTCAGTGAAATAAGTCACAATCATTGTTGCTATGGCTCCTCGTTGAGCCTGAAATTTAACTCTCTGAGTTGTATACGTCTGAATCCCTTCAGAGGTTCCATCGAATATTTGCAGGTATCGTTGTACTTTACGAATCCTTGTCGGAAGTCGTTACTACACAAACATTTTTTTAGTAAGCCATGCACTTCGCTGACTGAACGCGCTTGTGAAGCCAGCAGGAACGTTGCCAGAAACGATCCAGGCTGAAGCTTTCCAGAGATCCATGATGAGAAAGCGCTTAGTCGGCGCGTAAGCGCCGTTGCGACGTGTCTTGTAATAGGATGGATGAGGGTAAGAATATATCTCTCTTTGTTGTATTAACGCAGCAATGTTACAAAAAGAGAGCAATTTTCAGGAGATTTTCCAGGTTGACGGTAAAAGTGCTGATGAATCCGTGTTTTTCTACTCTATTGAAATGACGTTTCAGGCGCTTTCATATAAAAAATGGATGAGAAGCTAGACCCCAAATAGGGGTGACTCCTCATCCACCTCTCTTACAATCTACTTTGTTGATAGAGCTACGAGTTATATGAGCGAGCTTTTTGTAAGTTTAGTCATCCGTGACAAACCTGTAGATATTCCTTAACTACTTTAACGAACATCGTTGCATAGATTTACAGGTTGGTTCATCTGGCAAACTTATCGAGTCGCGACGATATTGACCAGGCGACCAGGAACGTAGACAACCTTACGAATTGTGTTCTCCCCAATAAAGGAGGCAACTCTGGGATTATCCAGGGCGATCTTCCGTACGTCCTCTTCCGAGATGTCGGATGGAACCTCGATTTTTTCGCGTACCTTGCCATTGACCTGAATGACCAGCGTGAAGTTTTCGTCTTTGGTCTTCTCTTCGTCATAGGTTGGCCAGGTGCTCAGGTGGACGCTTTCGGGATGACCGGTGACTTCCCACAGCTCTTCCGTGATGTGCGGGGCCATCGGAGCCAGCAGTTGAATCATAGTCTCCAGCGTGCGGCGATAGGCCGCGCTCTTTGCTACCGGCTCGTTCTGCTGCTTGATCATCACATTGTTACATTCCATCAGGGCGGCCAGGGCGGTGTTAAAGCGGAAGTTGCTGACATCCTCCGTGACGCGCTTGATGGTTTTGTTCCGCAGGCGCTCGATAGCTCTGCTCTCGCTGCTATCGTCCTCTATCGTAGTAGTGGCATCCCAGTTCTCGGTAATGACGCTCCAGAAGCGATTCAGGAAGCGCCAGACGCCTTCTAAATTCTCTGCCTTAAAAGAACCGCCCGCATCAAAGGGTCCAATGAACATCATATAACAGCGCACAGTATCCGTGCCGTATTTATCGACGTAGCCATCGGGGGCCTCAACGTTGCCGCGTGACTTGGACATCTTCTGTCCATCCGGTCCCAGCACCATGCCCTGGTGGAACAGACGTGTGAACGGCTCGCTGAAGTTCAGATGACCCATGTCCCGCAGCGCCTTGATAAAGAAGCGTGCGTACAGCAGGTGCATCGTGGCGTGTTCCGCGCCGCCGATATATTGATCGACAGGCTCCCAGCGTTTTATGGCCTCTGCGCTCCAGGCTGCTTCGCTGTTCTTAGGATCAGCATAGCGCAGGAAGTACCAGGAGGAGCACATGAATGTATCCATCGTGTCCGCTTCGCGGGTGGCAGGGCCACCACAGATTGGACAGGTGGTGTTGACAAAGTCAGGCTCGTAGCGCAGTGGTGATTCGCCGGTTGATTTAAACTGGACATGTTCGGGCAGGATGACTGGCAGTTGGTCTTCCGGCATCGGGACCGTTCCATGTTCAGGACAGTAGACAATCGGAATCGGGCAGCCCCAATAGCGTTGACGGCTGATCAGCCAGTCGCGCAGCCGGAAGATGACCCTGTGTTCGCCAATACCTTTTTCTTCCGCGTAGGCCGTGACCGCCTTGAGCGCATCTTCAGCCGGAGTACCATCGAACTGACCGGAGTTGATCAGGCGTCCATGGGCAATCTTGGCTTCGGTCCAGGTCGCGGGATCGCTGGGCTCTTCACCTTCGGGCAGCACGACCTGCCGAATCGGAATTCCGAATTTGCGTGCAAACTCAAAGTCGCGCTCGTCGTGGGCTGGTACACCCATGATCGCGCCTGAGCCATAGCTCATCAGCACATAGTCTGCAACCCAGACCGGGACCTGCTCGCCGCTGATCGGATTTGTGACATAGCCGCCAGTGAAAACGCCGCTCTTTTCCTTCTCGGTACTCAGGCGCTCGATCTCGGTCATATGGCTGGCCTGCTCGATGTAGGCATCGACAGCCGCTTGCTGATCCGGAGTTGTCAGCTTTTGAATCCAGGGATGCTCGGGTGCCAGCACAAAGAAGGTTGCGCCGTAGATTGTGTCTGGTCGTGTTGTAAAGACCGGTACTTCCTCGCGTTTTCCGTCGAAATCAACGTAGAAGCGCAGCTCGGCTCCTTCGCTGCGTCCGATCCAGTTGCGCTGCATCGTGACGGTCTTTTCGGGCCACTCCAGACCATCGAATTTCAGCAGCTCATCGGCATACTTTGTAATGCGGAACAGCCACTGCTCGATCTCTTTACGAATAACCCTGGTGCCACACCGTTCGCAGGTACCATCCGCCAGAACCTGCTCGTTTGCCAGTGTCGTATTACAACTCGGACACCAGTTGGCTGGTGCTTTGGTGTGATAGGCCAGGCCGTTTTTATAGAATTGCAGGAACAGCCATTGTGTCCATTTGTAGTAATCTGGCAGGCAACTGATGATTTCTCGCTCCCAGTCCCAGCGAGTCCCGATAATCTTCATCTGTTTGCGCATGCGTTCGATATTCGCCAGGGTCCAATCGTGGGCCTGGACGCCGCGTTTGATTGCCGCGTTCTCGGCAGGCAGGCCAAAGGCATCGAAGCCAATCGGCTGCATCACATTAAAGCCGTTCATGCTTTTGTAGCGGCCAAAGGCATCGGCCGGGGTGTAGTTATACCAGTGACCCATGTGCAGATCGCCAGAAGGATAGGGCAGCATCATCAGGTTATAATATTTTGGCAGTGGCGAATCATCTGGAGCATGGTACTGGTTGCTGGCCTCCCAGCGGGCCTGCCATTTTTGTTCAATGTCCTTGGGGTTATAACGTGTGCGGGTAATCAAACCGGCCTCCTCCCCTTTTGCTCTCAGCAGTGAGAGCAAACACTATTGATAATAATGAATAAACTGAAAAGAGCAAAAAGTGTACAGAGCACTCTTTTAAAAGGAGAACAATAAAAGAAGAACAAAAAAACCTTTCTCCCTGTAGGGACGAAAGGTTTTCCGTGGTTCCACCCTGTTTACACCAAAAGACCAGGGCGAAAATGGTGGACCTGAGGGGACTCGAACCCCTGACCTCCTCCATGCCATGGAGGCGCTCTACCAACTGCGCTACAAGCCCAGGACGGTCAAACGTGTTTTGAGTGAATCGGTGATCCGATCTTTTGGTGTCACTCGTTGTACGCGATAACGGGCGCTCCGACGAACACTACTCACATCCGGAAGATGCTTGGCATTCATTGCTCACAGGCGAGTTCAGTCTTTTGTTGTAACCTTGCACCAACCGGCTACTCTCTGTAGATCTTGTGACCTACTACTCCTGCTCGTCGCTTTTGTACGATTGTAGATCTACTATATCACATACGTTTGCGATTTGCAAGGCTTTTTTAACCGATTTGGTGTTGAGTGGAGATGAGGGGGCTCGAACCCCTGACCTCGACAGTGCGATTGTCGCGCTCTCCCAACTGAGCTACATCCCCAACACGCAAGATATTACCACAAACATCTGGACTTGTAAATAGCCAGTTTTACTCTGATGCCTTTTATTCTGATGCCTTTTATAAAGAAGAGGCCAGCTTCCCGTCAAGATCAGGGGCACTGGCCTCTTCTCTGGTTTTATCGTTTTCCATTCACTTCGCTGACTGAACGCGCTTGAAAAGCCAGGACGAACGTTGCTAGAAACTATCCAGGCTCAAGCTTTCCTGTGCTGTCTGCTTCGAAGGCGTTCAGTAGGAGTGTGAGCGCCGTCGTGAAGTGTCTTTCAATAGCTAGCAGATAGGTTTCAGGGAAGCTGTTCAGTGAAGCTAAGCGCGGGATCGCGACCATCCATACGGATGCGTAGCAGGTCAAAGGGAGCATCGCTGCTCTGGATGGTGCCTGTTATGCCAGGATCGGTCGTCGCACCGATGTAGCCGTCCCTGGCGAGCATCGCGACGATGGTT
>DASSXK010000075.1:0-5158 GCA_035703945.1 Ktedonobacteraceae bacterium
CGGCGGGGCGGCCCGTTAGCCTGGCAGCTCCAAGCTTACAGACACTCTATGGGGCGCATATCAATTATGAAGGCTACCTGGCGATTGCCCTTAGCCAATCTGGTGAGACGCCAGAGATCGTGACGGTCTGCAACCAGATGCGTGCCGCTGGTGCAAAAGTGATCGGGATCACAAACAACGCAACAAGTGAGCTTGCCAGAGCCGTCGATGTAGTGCTGCCACTTGAAGCGGGCGAGGAGAAAGCGGTTCCGGCCACCAAGACCGTGACCTCGCAACTGCTGGCCGTTGCAACCGTCGCGGCGGCACTCGGACCCGTTCCTTTCACAAAGACCGACCTGGCCGCGCTTCCCGCCGCCGTCGAGCAGGTGCTGGCAGACGAGGAATCGGCACGCCGACTGGCCGAACGCTGGTCCAGCAACGATCGCCTGTTGACCGTCGCCCGTGGCATACTTTACGGTGTCGCGCTTGAAGCCGCACTCAAGCTAAAAGAGACAGCGGGAGTGCTCGCCGAAGGTTATTCCTCAGCGGATCTGCGGCATGGGCCCGTGGGGGCAGTCGATGCAGATGTTCCAACGCTGCTCTTTGATGGCGGTGGTCCGGCCTCCAGGGATCTCGCGGAACTGCGCCAGATTCTACTGAAGCGCAATGCTCCCGTCGCCCTTTGCTCGATCAGTTCGGAGGCAGACCTGCCGCTGCCACAGTTGCCCGAAGCCCTGGCGGCCATCCCGGCGGCCGTTCGTGCCCAACAATTTGCCCTGGCCCTGACTCTGGCCCTCGGACGCAATCCAGATGCCCCTGGGGGTCTTTCAAAGGTGACGCAGACACACTAAACACCGATATGCCCTGACATTTGAAACAATATCACTTTCCACCCGGCAATCCATTCACTTCGCTGACTGAACGCGCTTGTGAAGCCAGGAGGAACCGTGCCAGAAACGACCAACGATGAAGCGTTCCAGTGCTGCCTGCTTGCAATGCGTTCAGTAGGCGCGAGAGCGCCGTTGCGAAGTGTCTTTCAAAAACTAGCCATCCAATATAACAAGAGGTTCGAGCAGAGACAGGCAAAGATCGACGATCATTGATATGATCCATTCCCTCAGCTCGAACCTTCTTGATTTGATAGCTATTTATGAATGAGTGGCAGCCCTGGCTTCAGGCGGTCTCTTCGATATCAGCGGTTTGATAGACCTGCTCAAGCGTCTGGTGACGGGCGCGCTCGATTCGGGCCAGGCGTTTCTGGAACTGTTTTTTGGCAAAGTCCCGCGTCTCTTCGGCCTCTTTTGAAACATCATTCTGGTCTCGGCCGCCTTCGATTCGGCCATAGAGCTCGTTCATCCGACCCTCGACAACCGGCCAAAGCGATTTATCCTGAGCAACCAGCCGCGAGATCAAGAAGACGCCATAGGCAATATGCCGGGACTCGTCGCGCTTGATCATTGCGATACCTTCACGAAGTCCCGGCATAATATTCGCCTGATTGAGCATCCGGGCAAAACTGAAGTAGCCGGTCTCCGCCAGCACACCCTCAATGATCATGTTGTAGATAATCGAGGCCCGCGCCTGATTGGCTGGCGAAGGATCAGTCAACAAGATACGCATATCATCAACCAGCTCGCCGCTGAAGAGGTCGCGCTCATTGTTGGGATTGCGGTTGCCTCGCAACGCGTGCAGATCGCCGTTGACCTGAAAGACCTCGTCCAGGATACGTCGGAAGAATTCTGTATGTTTGGCTTCCTCCCAAAGAAAGGTTGTCAGGAACATTTCTTCCTCAAGGCGTCCCTCACGAGCAATTGTCATGATCAGGGGGAGCAGATCGACTGTGACGGCCTCTTCTCCGGCCTGGAAGGCAATTACAAGGCCACGCAGATTCTCCTGCTTCGCGGGTGAGAGCGCCTGCCAATCTTGCAGATCCTGCTTGAGATCGATGTCACGCGGGTCCCAGATCCCCAGCTTTTTGGCTTTATGATAGAGTCGCATCGGGGGAATATCGTGGCGCAGTCCACGGCTGCTCAAGGTGGCATAGTTGCGAGGTTCGGTTGTCGTCACGAATGTGTTCTCCTTCATCCTGAACGAATTGATTAGATATTTGGATTTATAAATACAGACACGTTCAAAAAGTCACAGTAAATATGCAGGTTACTCCCAGACAATCACATTGCGGAGAGCCTTGCCCTGTTCCATCGATTCGATGGCCTCATTGATCTGTGCCAGGGGATAGCGGTTGGTGATCAGTTCATCCAGCTTGAGGCGTTTCTGCTTGTACAAATCGACAAGCCAGGGAATATCGACGCTGAAACGCGAGGAGCCCATTAAGCTGCCCAGGATTCTCAGGCCGGAGTTCGCTACGACAATCACGGGCAGCGCCGCCGTCGCCCTGGCCTGGGGCATTCCGACAATCACCAGTGTGCCAGCCCGACGCAGCAGCGTCAGTCCTTGCTGAACGGCGGATGTACTTCCGACCGTGACAAATACATAGTCGGCTCCGCGCCCCTCGGTCAGATCTTT
Organism: Ktedonobacteraceae bacterium; assembly: GCA_035703945.1. Taxonomy (GTDB): domain Bacteria; phylum Chloroflexota; class Ktedonobacteria; order Ktedonobacterales; family Ktedonobacteraceae; genus DASSXK01. The sequence continues at coordinate 2,506 of DASSXK010000075.1, forward strand.
GATGACGGTGCGCAGATCCTCACGCTGGGCATTGATAGCATCGGTGGCCCCAAATCGCTTCGCAGCCTCCAGCTTCATATCGACGACATCCAGCGCGATGATACGCGCCGCGCCGGCGATCTGTGCGCCCTGAATTGCATTCAGACCCACACCACCGCTACCGATCACAACCACGCTGCTGCCAACCTTCACCTGGGCGGTATTGACAACCGCTCCCACGCCGGTCATGACGCCACAGGCCAGCAGAGCCGCCCGATCCAGCGGAATATCCTCTGAGACCTGCACAACCTGGGATTGATCGACAATCGCGTAATCCGCAAAGCCTCCAACTCTGACACCCTGAACAACAGGATTTCCCTGCTTGTCGCGCAGACGGCTCTCCGTGTCCAGCGCAAAGGTGCCGATACAATGGTTTGGCATGCCGTTGGTGCAATAATAGCAACGCCCACAGGCTCGCAGCAGCGAGACAATCACACGATCGCCGGGTTTTGTTAAGGTGACGTTCTCTCCAACCTCCTCGACATAGCCCGCCGATTCATGCCCCGCCACCATCGGGAAATTTCCGATCCAATCCCCCTGAAGGTAGTGAAGGTCGCTGTGACAGACAGCGGTTGCGGCAAGGCGGATCTTTACTTCACCCTGACGAGGCGCATCAATTTCCAATTCTTCGATACGCAGGGGGGTTTTTGGCTCATAACTGACAGCAGCTTTCATAGGTAGGCTCCTTCAACGTTGAACAGACGCACTTATTTAGCCTCTCATACCGAACTATTCGGCTATAGTATCATGAATACTATAACATCCTTTTTCGTCCGCTTTGCATGAGACTTTCAAGTAATACGCCGATCGTAAGCCTTCGGTTAGAAATATGGAGCCCCAAAAGTATGGATGCCTGAGGAGAAAATACAATTCCAGGCGGCGTGGCAAAGCTTCTTGTAAAGATAAGAAAACGAGAAGATTTACCAGAGCGCCTGGAACAGTAAACTACCTTATCTTAATGGTCAAACGACTCCTCAGGCCACCGATGATGCCGATGTGAACGACGAAGCTGGGCATCGGCGGCGGCCTGAGGTGAGCGAGGACTGATCTGCATCAACTCGATTGGATTGCCATCTGGATCTTTTAGCCAGAATTGCAGGTTGTGATCCAATCCCTCACTCGGAGAGCCACTGATCTCCAGGCCCCGACCTGCCAGCTCCTGAAGCGTGGCTGGAAGATCATCGACCAGCAGACAGAAATGCCTGTAGCTGGCCTGCGGGTCCAATGGCGGCTGGCTTCCGGGAACATTCTGGTCATCCGGGAAGAGTTCGATAAAGTGGCCGGGCACGATCTGGAGGTAGACAATCCAGGGAGATGGCTCTCCTTCCCTCTCAAGGCGGAAAGCTTCGCGAAAACCCAGCTTATTACAGTAGAAATCAAGCGACCGCTGTAAATTAGTGACACGAAACGCCAGGTGCCCGATACCTGTAAACATGGCTTCGTTCCCCTTTCCTTGGCATAAATCTCGACAAACACGTCTTCAGGCACGTTGCCTTGAGAGAGCAAGATCAACCTTTGAGGATACGAGATTACTGTTTGCCAGTAATCCCAAAATATGCCAGTGAAATCCGAGCACTTTCGAGGGCAGGAATCTTAGGATAATCTTGCTCGACAATCCCCCACAGGTCACGAGCCTGGGCAAACCCCCAGATTTGCTTCATGTTCAAAGTGCCTTTGCCAACTTCAGTCATGGACTGATCTGGCTCCATATCTTTGAGGTGAAGAAGCACAACGCGCTCGCCCAACTTCTGTAAATACGAGACCGGGTCCAGGCCAGCATAGGCCACCCAGTATACATCCACCTCAAGCTTGACTAGATCAGGGTCCGTCGCCTGCAAAAGATGATCCATCAAATAGACATCACCGATGCGCTCAAACTCAAAGTCATGATTATGATAGGCGAAGGTAATACCCTGCTCACGGCAGCGCTGTCCGATAACATTTAAGCGAGGAGCCAGTGTTTGAAACGCTTCGGGAGTCCGGAGTTCTGGCATCAGGAAAGGGAGCACAAGAAACGAGCAGCCAATCTCTTTGCAGTAGCGAATTGAGTCATCCAGTTTATCATCCTGCAAAGCATCCAACCCGACATGGGTACTGACGGGTTGCAGTCCCGTCTCAGCCAGTAAAGCCACCAGTTCCTGGGAACTCAGCCCGCCATACCCGGCAAATTCTACGCCAGGATAACCCAGCTCTGCGACTCGTCTTATCGTTCCACTGAAATCGCGAGCGGTTTCATTACGCATGGTATACAGTTGTAGAGCTACCTTCAAATTACTCATCACGATGACTCCTTCTGCTTTCGCATACAACTTCAATTTTAAATACTATAACATAGAGCGCCGCCGTTTAGACCTTTAACGCTGAGGTATTCTCGCTTCTGATTTCTTGAGAAGCAGGGCCCAGCCCTGAAAAACAAAATTAACCTTGAAGTTTCGAGCATCAACCACCTGAAACCCGGCCTGACGACTAAAATCCTGGACCAACGCAGGGGTATAAAGCCGAACGTGCTGAGGATCGTAGAGCCTGACAACCCATTCCAGCCTTTTCCAGGGAAAAGGAAAACCACGCAACCCATAATCTTCCAGCACCAGCCAACCAGTTGGGCCAAGCACAT
>DASSXK010000633.1:0-7261 GCA_035703945.1 Ktedonobacteraceae bacterium
TTGACAGCCTCAATGCCAATCCGGCTGACAATATAGAGCACACCATGACTCAAGGTAAGGGGAGTCTTAGAAACGTCCAGAAGGGATGCAATAACCGAATGGAGTTTTCCCATGCTGTGATACTGCCAACGCATAGCCCCAGTGCTGGCATTAAGCGAAGTAACCACTCCATTTTCTGAAGCAAAATAGACGCTTTGCTGCTTCAAAGGAGCTTGCATGGACGGTACGGTTAGCGCCGCAGTGGGCGTCGCAGTGGGTTTCGCATGAGTGGAGACGGTTAGAGATTGCACGTCAGTGCTCAGAGCACTGGTATTTGCAATACTACCGCAAGCACTAATAAGCACCAAAATACCAAGGCACATGCTCATAAAAAGAGATGAACGAACTTTTGAATGGAACAAGATTCCCTCCTCATTTAGTGAATTATCATAAAATAAAGGATTCACTACCCCTTATTATATTTTCTACGTCATAGATAAAATATGAGGTATTTCACATTTTATCTACAAATTAATACACGAGGCTTTATTCATCTATAAACTATATTTTTCAACTTGACACGAAAACAACCTGCGCAGCAGGTATAAAGCGGTGATAGAGCCTCCAGAGGCGGGTCCTGTTGACTTGTCAATGCGCCCGAACGCGTGCTATATTGAATTTCCGTCAGGAGTTTGAAGCGGGCTAGACAGGGAGAATTGTTCAGCATGCCGTCTCAGGGAATCAAAAAAATCACACCTGGTAAAACCACCACACCCACCGCACACGTTTTTTCAGCCAATCCACAACAGGCCGCCGCGATCGCCCATACGGCTGGTCCGGCCGCCTTTATTGCCGCAGCAGGAACCGGTAAGACCTCGATCCTCGTTCAGCGCCTCGTGCGACTGGTAGCCGACGAGAAGATTTCGCCCGAATCGATCCTTTGTGTGACCTTTACACGCGCCGCCGCCGATGAGATGGAAAAACGTGCCACCAAAGCACTCAAGGCACGCAACGTCTCCCCGGCCGCAATTAAAGCCGTCCGTGTCGTAACTTTCCACGGACTAGGACACCAGATTCTACGCGAGAAACTTAAATGGACGCCCCAGGAGTTGAATCAACGTCTGATCAGTGGCGAGCCGCGTCAATGGCTGGCCGAGGACATCATTCGTCCCTGGCGCAGCAACCGCTCACGCGGCATGAACTGGGAAGTCGAGATTCTGGACGTGCTGGGGGCCGTTGACCGGGCAAAAGAGGCCATGACCCCACCAGAGGAATCACGCACCTATTTCCGCAATCAACTCAGCATCGATGTCGAGCTGGCGGAACGCTATGAGCAGTTCTACACCCTCTACGAGGAGACCAAGCAGAAAGAAAAGCTCTACGATCTCTCGGATCTGATCTATGTGCCACTCTCGCTCCTGTCGAAAAGTCCGACCTTCCGCAAAAACTGGCAGGGCCGTTTCCTCTATCTTCAGGTAGACGAAACGCAGGACACAAACCCTTCGCAGTATCAGATGATTCAGTACCTGGCCTCGCCGCATCAGAACGTTGTCGTCGTTGGAGATCCCGACCAGGCTATTTACCAGTTCCGAGGTGCCAGTCCCGAGCAGTCGATCCTCTCCTTCAAGACGATGTATCCGACGGGTCAGATCTACCTGATCGAAGAAAACTACCGCTCGACGCCTCAAATCCTAACCGCAGCAAACAAGCTGATCAGTCACAACGATATAACGCCCGGTTTTGAGAAGCTGCTCAAGGCCACGCAGGCCGATGGAGCCCCGGTCCAGGTAACGGCCTACGACGATCAGGAAAGCGAGGCCGATGGCATCGCCCGCCGCATCGATACGCTGGTACGAGCCTGGCGCGAGCATAAAGAGCACCTTTCCTATAAAGATATCTTTGTACTCTCACGAACCAACCACCACCTGGCCTCGCTTGAAATCGCGCTGGCTCGCAATAATATTCCTTACCGGACGGTTGGTGGCTCTTCTTTCTTCAAACGCAAAACCACCCGCGATATTCTGGCCTATCTCAGCCTGATCGAAGGGGTGCGCCTGCACCAGGACTATCTGGGAGCACGTGCCACACCGCAGCCGAAAAAATGGGATGATGTCTTTACGCCCGTCGTTTGCGGCGAGCAGAATGCGGCCTTTGGGACGGTTGCTAACATTCCCTCACGAGACTATTTTGTCAAGACCGGCAAGACCTCGCACCGCTTCACGCCGAAGGTCTTCGCAACCCTGCGGGCCTACGCCGGTGGACGGCCGCTGCTGCAATTCTGTGAGGAGCAGATGTATGTTGTGCCGGGCGAGTATCAACTTGGTCTGAAGGATCTGCTGGCCCTGATCAAACAGATTCAGGCAGGCAGCAACAACAACCCCGTCGAGGCAATTAAGCTGCTGCGCCATCTGGCCTACGATACGCATCTGCGCCACAACGACGGCAAGCACAATGAGGAGCAGGGAGAGGGACACGAGAATCCCGTTCCCCACGAAGACACCAAGCTGGAGGGTCGCTATGACGAGTTGGAAGAGATCTTGCAGATCGCCAAACGCTACCGCACAATCCGCCACTTCCTGGATGGCATGAATCAGTTGAAGGAGCAATCCTCAACCAACAGCAAGCACAAGCGGGATTGTGTCAGCCTGATGACGATTCACAAGGCCAAGGGGCTGGAAGCTCCTGTCGTCTTCGTGATGGGTCTGACCGAAAGCATCTTCCCCCACAAACGCTCGTTCACAATGATGGAAGAAGATGGGCCGGTTGTGGATTCTGGCATCGCCGAAGAGCGCCGCCTGGCCTATGTGGCCTTCACACGGGCCCAGAAGATGCTCTTCCTGTCCTCGATCCTGCGCTACCGGGGCGGCGATGCCACCCCCTCGCGCTTCATTCAGGAGGCCGGACTCGAACCAAGCGATGAAGATGGAGTCCTGAATCCTTTCCTCTTCCACTCAGATGGCTCGCCGCGCAAGCTGAGTCCTCTGGTTACGGCTCCGACACTCTTCTAGGGGGTCCGCTCGAATTACACACTTCAGAACAACAGAATTGAGAGGCTGCCGTTTACAGGTGGCAGCCTATCAACCAACCGAGCTGATTACTACGGTGTGATCCTGACTTGCCGACGCAACCCGCTTGCCATCAGGAGACCAGGCCACTGACCAGATAACCTGCTGGTGGGCGCGGACCTGCCTCAAGGCCTGTCCGCTCTGGCTATCCCAGACCAACACTGTTCCATCGGCTCCCCCGGAGGCCAGGTTCTTGCCATCCGGCGACCAGGCCAGACCGAAGACACCATCGCCCCAGGCCACAGTCGAGGAAGCATGTCCTTGAAAAGTTTGCACTTTATGTCCATCCGGTACGGACCAGGCATAGACATCCTCACTTGTCGTCTCGCTGTTATTATTCCCGGCGGCGGCAGCCACCTCTTTGCCATCCGCTGACCACGCCACAGACCACTGCGGCGTCTTATGATCGCCAAGCGTCAGCAAACTCTTGCCGCTGCTGGCTGCCCAGAGTTGAATCGTACCATCCTGGCCAGCGGACGCGATCTGATTGCCATCTGGGGACCAGGCAACCATGCGTGCCCCATTGGCTTGATCACTAAAGGTGGCAAGGGCATGACCTGTGTGGGTATCGATAATCTGGGCAGACGGCGAATCTCCGCCTATTGCCAGCTTCTTGCCATCCGGCGACCAGGCCAGACCATAGATCGCTCCCGTATAACCTGGATAATCCAATCGCAGCTTACCTGTTCTAGCATTCCAGATACGCACATCATGATCGTCTCCGCCCGCAGCCACTTCCTTGCCATCGGGGGACCAGGCGACAGCCCAGACATAACTGGTGTTTTCATTAAGCGACATCAATGTTTTCCCGCTATCGGCATCCCAGATCTGTACCGTTTTGTCGTCGCTGGCGGAAGCGAGCATTTTTCCATCAGGAGACCAGGCCAGGCCAACAACGCCTTCCATATGTCCCGAATAGGTTAACAGTGTACGAGCTTGTGGAATCGCAGGCGTCGTCACCTTAGTTCCTCCCCTCGGACTGGCTTGAGCAGGCTGATTGCTCTGTGAAGAAGAGGCACAACCCGTCAATAAAACAAGTGCAATCGAAATAATCAAAGTCACTCCCCGAATACGCCGGGATAGAATTTTTCTCATATAGACCATCCTTGAAAGATGCGACGGTTATTCCAGCAGCGTCCCCAGCACCTGCAACGTCTGCGGGTAGACAAACAAAGAAAGTTTGGCCGTTCCCAGCACGTCAAACAGACGAACCCGAATAACTGACAGGCTGTTATATGTCACCTGATCCTCCGGCTGATTCAGCCAGCGGGGGTAACGGGCAATAAACTTCTGGACCTCTGGATGGGCCAGCACGGCCGAAAAAACACTGGACAGGATATATTTTCCGCAACGGGAACACTCAACCGACAGGCAATAACGGCGCTGATAGGGAAAACCACACTCAACCGGCTCAACCCCAAGATAGCGGGCAGGGCTTCCACAGTCATGACAGGCGAAAACAGGCTGCGTCACTGCCTGGAGACAGGCATCCGAGACAATTACCTGGAGCCGCTTAAAGGCCGGTAGAAATGAACGCAGCTTGCCAAGTGAGTCTAAACCTCCCAGCGAGACAATATCCACATTCTGAGGAGGAGAGCAGGCGGGGCAGCGCATCCGCAGATTGACCTTACCAGTCGTACTGGATTCAAAAGTCCCTTCCAGGAACTGCTGCCCACACAAAAAGCACCAGACGCGGGACTTGCGCCAGCCGCGTGCCATCTCCTGATCCAGGGGCAGGCCAAAGGCCTCCGCCTCCTCACGCAGATCTACACGCAAGACCTCTTTCAATAAGCGTCGAGCACGCATCAGGCGTATTCCCACAACGTTAGAATTTACGCCCATACGGAGCGCAAGCTCATGGTTTGGAAGATCCTCCAGGTAGCGAAGCTCCACGAGTCGGCGGGCCTCCGCAGGAAGATAGCCCAGCGCCCGATCCAGCAGCAATTCCAGATCCTGCCGAATCAGTTCTTCGCCGGGATCGGGCAGATACGGATCGGGGAAGTCCCAGGCGAACTCATCTTCCTTCTCCGGCCAAAGCACACGATGCTCCTGCTCATGGCCGGCCTTACGCAGCCAGCGCAGACACACATTGCGGCAAATGCCATTCAACCAGGCATCAAAAAATTCGGCTGAAATTAAGCGTTCCAGGTGGCGCCAGGCTTCAAAACAGGTCTCCTGCACGACATCCTCAACTGCATCAGGAGCAACGTGCTGCGCCAGCGCCAGCATGTGCAAACGTGGACGAGCAGCCTCTAGCATATCCTCCAGATCCTCCGGTAGTAGTCCGGTCACTATTTCATGTTGCCGATCCTGCATCTTGAATCTTCCCTCTCTTTTCAGGTGACGTTTTCAGGGTCAGGAAACATCCATCACCCAAAAAGAATATCGCGCTACTCCTATTCGCGAGTAGCACGCAAAACCTTACACATTTTTTATAATTTTTCTGATTATATCCACAGCCTGACAAATTGCTTCTCTGTAAAGCAATAGGGTTGCAAGGGCGAGGCCCTTGGCTGGGGCGCGGAACTGTGCCCGCCTCTTTCCTCTCCTACTCTTATAGCTATTGCCTGGCAAATTGCTCACAGAGAAGCAATTTGCCAATGCGAAGCCTTTGACTGGGGCGCGGGGCTGTGCCCGCCTCTTTCCTCTCCTCCTCTTATAGCTATAGCCTGGCAAATTGCTTCTCTGTAAAGCAATAGGGTTGCAAGGGCGAAGCCCTTGACTGGGGCGCGGGGCTGTGCCCCGCCTCTTCCCTCCCTCTCCTCGCCGCCGCAGGCGGCATCCTGACACAGGAATAACATACAAATAGATGATTTTCTAATATTTGATTCGCCTATATAGCTACAAGTAGGAAAAGAAAGCAGATATAGCAGTAGTAAAATTTTATATTTTAAGCTGTGATTCAGGAGCTTATATTAGCAATTTGAGCTGAAACTTAAGCGTTTAACTAGACGTGAAATTGATAGACAACACACCATAGAAAGAGAGAGGTTCATGTCACAATGGCATCAAAATGATCTACGACCAATGATGAAAGTGTATGGGGCGGACGAGAAAGAAATTGGACATATCGTAGATACCTATGAAGAAACATTTCTCATACATAAAGGAGTTTTCTTTTCCAAAGATCGCTATATCCCTTATAGTGCTATCACGTCTATTAACGACGAAAAAGTCCAGCTCTCAATGAGCAGCGATGAAGTTGAGCAGCAAGAGTGGGAAAAGCGTCCAGACATCAAAGCCCATGCCGCCGACCCCATTCAGATGCAATACGACCTCGGACACGGCATCGAAGATCCCGCAGAAGAAGAAAATCCTGATCGAACGTAAAAGATTATTATCATAATCAGCCATTCACTTCACTGACTGAACGCGCTTGAGAAGCCAGCAGGAAGATTGCCAGAAACGATCCAGGCTCAAGCTTTCCAATGCTGCTTGCCTGGAAAGCGTTCAGTAGGCGCGAGAGCGCCGTTGAGAAGTGTCTTTTCATGGCAAGGTATGAGCAACGTCTATTATTCATATGACTACATTTTTGATTGCTAGCAGGATGGTAAGAACTGATGCGAATTCTTCCAATCCTGCTTTCTGTTCTCTTTCTTATCACACAAGCAATGTGTTGAATCACAAATGAATCACAAAATCAGGTTCTAACCGTACTTGATCTAGGGTATATACCCGATGTAATGGCCCGCCCCATTCTTTTAAAATACGAGCAAGAAGAAAAGAATGGGGAAATTCTATAACAGCACACGCGTGCTACTCGGCCAGTGAGTGCTGACCACGAGGCCATGCGGAGACCGACGCTGGTTTGTCGGCAAGTTCCCCGAAGGGAGCATGGAATGATGGCAATTGTTGATCCTGTCAGAGAAGTTCGTCGAACAACCCTGACGAAACATACATCGAAGTCAAATATAACTACGCGTAAACCCTCTGCGAGCAGAAGAGGTGAAGCACCGTCGCTCATCCCAACAACAAGAGGGACACAAAGTTCGCTCATTGAGATGGATCTTCCCCTGGAAGACGCTGCCGATGCCCTGTTGGAGACGCTAGATGCTGCTGAAGCAAACCAGGATGACAGCGACGAGCTGGCAACGACTCATCCAGGTCCAGGTCGTGTCAGCGGGGTTCGTCAGGCGACAGGGGCAGAAGACGCGTTCCAGAGTTATCTGCGCGACATCCGGGCCTATGGCCTCCTCACCCATCAAGAGGAGATTGAC
>DASSXK010000664.1:0-5234 GCA_035703945.1 Ktedonobacteraceae bacterium
CGTCGTGCTCTTCGCGTAAGTGCCTGGCTTTGCCACCAGAGCCACAGAAAGCGGAGTATATTCACCACCCTGGCCAACTGGAACATGTACACGTCGCGCGGATACTGCTGCCAGGACGAAGAGCCCACAATCTTCATGAAAATCTTTGTAGCCTTCTGGACTCGCGCTCAGCGAATATGCTGCGTAATCATCGAGCCACCAGCAAGCCCCGGCCGCCAGTTCTGGGTCAAGCTGAACTTCTATTGGAAGCGCCGGGCAGCCATTTGCTGACTGCTCTACCAGAGCCAGGGCTCTCCGTTCCCCCTGCTCTGGCATACTCAACAATTCCGCAAGCCCTGGATACTTCCCCGAAGCGATCATCGAATCCAGTAAGCGCGGTGCAATACCAACACGATTCGACACGTCTTTCAGGCAGTTCTCAACATAGACAATCAAATTTTCATGCTGGCCGCAATCAGGCCGAACAGGTTTCTCTCCTCTCTGTACTGCCAGCAGATAGCTCCTGGCTGCTTCATCAAATACTCCTGGATGGTAAAGAGGCGCAGTGGTCATAATCCGAGGTCCTTTCAGAATGCTAAAAAGACCACTGGGTCAAGCACCACAGTTCCACCCCAACACGTGGCTTCTCCGCGTCCACGCGCTTTTCCACCGGATCAACCAGGACAATCTGGTTATCATTGAGTTGTAAGTATGTAAAAACAGCATCGATGGAAAATTTATAAATGCCGTCTAAATCCCGCTTCCAGGGTGAACTGAACCAGGGCGTCAGCCGAACACGTAGCGGCGTCTTGATATGCCTGCTCGCTCGCAATGCTTCCAGCACCGGCATGTCCACAAACGAACAGTTCTCCCAGGCAAGCCACTGGGCTGCCTCTTCTTTAAAATGCTCAAGCGCAGGCGTCGGAATAATACGCAAATGCCCATCAATCACTGCTGGTTTGTATGCCATATTTGTCGAGGGAGGCAGTGGGATATGCCCGGTGAAAAACGGGCGAATAGGTGGGATCGGTTCCGTAATTCGTTCCGGCACTGTCACAGGAAATTTCTCTGTTGGCAAGAGTTCAGGATGAGCAGCAGGGAGGGACAACATTGGTTTTATGAGTGTTTTTTTCATTGCGCATATTCCTTTCTTCCGAACATCCCCCATACGAATTCCAGGAGTAGAATCGATTCTACTCCTCTTGTATAGAGAGAATTGTTTACTTGATTGCAGCAATTCTTTATCGTTCGCAACCGGGGTACTTTTTGGATGATACCCCCCAAAAGTCCAACAGTTTGAGCACATGAAATCGTTACCTCTTCTATACATTTTGGAGGAGAAACCCGCGAACCAGTGAAGAAACCTTCACCGTTGCGTCGGCTTTCCTCAGTTTCTTCACTATATCATACTTCACTAAAATAAACAATACTGAAATTTATCCTTGACAATTAGATTTCATTATATTATACTGATGCTCAGTCAATCATCTGACAAACTCACAGTGAAAGGAAGAAATCATGGTTGAATTTTTGACCAAAGACCTCGAAAGCCGTTCAGCGATCATTCGCCTGAGCGATGACACTGGCTCGTATCGTGATACGACGATCAGCCAGGCAACGATCACTAACTATCAAGTGGTCTTTGAGCGGCTGAACAGCGAGAAAAAGCCGAAGCATTTTTGTTTGAGTACGAACGAGATGAACGTGCTGGTCGATGCCTGGACTGTGCTCCAAGCTGAACTCGAAGCGAAAGACCGCGCGCATGAAGCATATATCGCCGCGCAAATCAAACGTGCGCAGAATCTTGTCCAAGCTCTGCAATTCGATCTGCCAGAATTGAATATCCAGTTGGAGAGAGAGGAGACTGAGACATCCGAGTGGACATTGAAAATTCCAGCATTTGAAGAAGTTAATCGCTACTACATCGAAAGCGAATATCTTCCCCATGCGGTCAATGCCGTTTTGAACAAGCTCAGCCATGCTATAACACTCGCTGAACGGTACTCTCCACAAAAACAAGAACTCATCACGAGCTATCGCAAAATCTTCCCCAGGTTTCCCGAAAGCGTTGATCCTGGCACCGAAAACTATGAGATTGCTTCCCAGCTTGCTCAGACGATGGTCCCGGAAGCTGTTCTCTGGCTGCTCAACCAGCAAGCAGAATGGAATACCTTGGCAAACATCCTCAAGGAAGATTTGCTCTGGCGTGGCTATGCCCTGTCCGAAGGAGAGCCAGGCGACCTTACCATGACACTGAACGACGCGGCTGGCTTGGTCCTCCCTGCAGGAGAGTACTCCACAGAGCAGGGGGAGAAGCTGGATTACATTGCCGCCGCGCGCAACCTGCTGGAAGCTTCTGGTCATCCAGAAGGCTGGCGATTGGAGCATATGTATCCTGGCACCAGCGTTGATTGCTACAGCTTTGATAATGGCCTGAAGGAAGAAGCACATTCCATCATCCTCAACAAGCCTGCCAGCGAGCTGCTGAACCTGATTAGCGCGTATCTGGTCGATCGCGCCCATTTGGACGAAAAAACGCTGGTTCCCGAGCCGTCCCTGAACAATAACTAATCTGCCCCACAACAAAGCTCCCGATGTCTGATATCACCTGATCAGAAACACCATCGGGAGCTTGCTTTTTGGATGTGCTCTTGTGCTTCTCTACAGTATAGCAGAAGCAAACGAGACAGTCTATTCCCCCTGCTCTGTTATCTGTTTCCGTGGCCGCCCTGGAGGTCGCCCTGACCGCCGATCTCGTACACGCTGCTCCACACGCTGACCTTCGAGTGCATGCACCGTATACCCCTCACAATCCCCACGATGATAGAGTTTGGTCCTCGCATCAATCTGCTTTATCCGAATCTTGTCTTTCTTTGCCAGCAATCGCACATAGGCGTCTGAAATTGGTCGACCAGCCTTTTCACTTAAAATCTGCGCAGCTTCCGCGCTCGTCACCCAGGTCTCACTCATTAGAAACACCCCTTCATGTATTCGCTAGCGTATAGTCTGAAAGAAAATATATCTCGCTTTTCTCACTCTGTCAATCTGTCTTAACGAATTTTTTTAACAGCCAGAAATCCAGGAAAATAGCCATTAAAAACCATTGACATAGTATTCGCTAGCGTATATAATAATACCAGTGAAAGCAATGAAATCGCTTTACAGAAAGGAAAATAAAACAATGACTAATTCAAATGAAAAGAATGACAATCAGTACAAAAGCGTTCGTAAAATGAAAGCAGAACGCAAAAAAGAGCGTGAATCCTTCAAAACGATGAAATGGCATGGCTGGACCTGGCAATTTGAAGGTCCAGACCCAGAGAAGAAGAAAAAGGAGGACAAATAAAAAAGAGGAGTGGGGAGCAATCCCCACTCCTTCCTTATTGCTGTTGTTCGTGAATAACGTGATAATGCGGCTTTGTTTGATAGATTGTTTCGCGGCTACTCTGAACAAACTGGAGCAAGGCATTGGCTTCCGCCTGAAGCTGAACCAGGGCTTCCTGAGCCTTTGCGGCTGATTCTGGTGTCTCACCATTTTCCAATGCCTGACGTGCCTGATTCAGAGCCGCCTGGGCCTGGTCAAAATGTTGCGTGATGTATTTATCACTCATCTTCGATCTCCTTTCATCAATCATTATACTCGGTATTCCAACAAACAAGCAGTGTTTTCTCTCTGCTAACGCTCCTGCAGAAGACTCATAATCTCGCGAGCAGGAGGTGTTTCCACCAGAAGCAACGAACAATGAGCCAAATTTTCACCGCACGTCAAGACATCTCCCCCTGCTCGGTTCATCCTCTACTGTTTCGTCACCACTGGAAATCACAGAGAAGCCTGTTTCTGTGCGCTTCTCTCCAGACTTCTTCCTGCTTTTCCTCTGGTAAAGAAACCTCTCTTGCTCGTTTCGTCTATACTAGATTCGTTTCTATGGTATTGAGAAGGGATTGCTCATGAGACGAGATCGAGTTATTTTTATCGGCGGGCTCCTTTGCGCTCTGGCTGCTATTGTCCTGTTTTTCCTCGCGAATAGACTTCCGATGTTTTCTGCGTCCACTCCCCTAACGCCAATCAATCAGGCCCAGCTCGCCCAACAAGTCCCCACCCACCCAACAAAAAGTTCGGTTCTTGCTCCAACGAGAACGATACCTGGAACTACTCCTATCAGCTCACAACCTGTACCCTCTGACAACAATCCTACACCTGGTCAGCCAGGCACAACCCCTACCCAACCAGCCCAACCGACAGCGATCCCAACACCTACCCCAGCTCCAACCTATCACACCTGTACCGCGTCAAGCTGCCCAAATCCTTGGGGCTATGTCCTGGGCTGTAGCTGCGGAAATATGTGGCAACCTGTAGCAATTGCCCCTGCAGGATTTTGCTCCTGGTTCCAATGCACATTGAATTTTGACGCTGGCTCTGGGGATATCCTGGAATGTGGAGATGGGATGTTTGATCATGCCTCAGACAATTGCGCAGGCCATGATGGAGGATTGGGATATCTCTATCAATATGTGCCAGCGACACCAACGCCTTAATCGTTGATTTTGGGCTTCCCCTGGAGAATAGCAAGAAGCTGGCCCTGCCCCTGGGCCAACGCTTCGATCATCTGGCGCTGCGCGTTTTGATTCGCAATAACTTCTTTAAGCAGCTCTGTATGCTCATCAACAACGCCTGTCAATTTTTCCATCGCCTCTTGTTGCGCATTCTGGCCTTTGGTCACTGCATTGAGCACGCCCATAGCCACCACATGATTGGCATCAGTCTTGCGCGATAACTCAACAATCCTGGCAGCCAGCACACTCACAAGCTGTTCAAGTGCTGCAACTCGGTCTTCGATTGGGGGATACTCTATACTCATCCTTTGCGCCTCTTCAAAAACGTCTCTCCTTCCAAGTATAGATAGTTGCGGGATTTCTTGCGAGTAACAAGGTTGTAGTATTTTCCAAATACAAAAACGGCCCTCGGACACACCAATAGGCCGTGTTTGTTCTTGCCAGGGATTTACTCCCCTGCTCTGAGCAACTTTAGGCTTTGGGAGCTGCTATCTGCCGAGCAGGGGGAAGCATCGCCTGCGCTTGCTGCTGAAAGTTTTGCAATAACTGATAATGCTCTCCAACAGTATCCAGAGTTGTCAACATCTTTTCATCACTGCTGGCTGCATGCTCTTCTAAGACAGCCATCTTTTTCTCTAGTTTGCGGACCAGTTCCAGAAGTTGATCTGTATCAATTTTCTTTTCTTTGAGAACGACTTGAA
>DASSXK010000091.1:0-9512 GCA_035703945.1 Ktedonobacteraceae bacterium
GTCTGTTGTAGAAGAAACGGCTGATCAGTGGTATAACAATTATGCTCTTCCTCAGATCCAGGCAATGCGGGCTGGCAATTTTGCCAGTGCCCGTTCCGATACAAACATATTGAGTGGCAATACCCTCTTTACTCAATTTCGTGATGCAATGGTTCACTTGCAGGGGACGATTGGGCAAGACCTGGCGATCTATCAAAGTCAGGTGGATACGATCAATTTAAGCTTGTTATTCGGAGGTATTTTACTCGCTATCATTGCAAACATTGCTCTCTTGTGGTTGTTACGTAATTTTACGGGTTTGCTTCAGGTCCAACTTGTATACTTAACCAGCACGACTGAACGACTTGGAAAGGGAGAGCAAGATGCCCGGGTTGTTTCTCTCGCCTTTACCGATTTAGATCAGGTCGGTCAATCGATCAATCATATGGCTGATGCGATTGGGCAGCACCAGCATGCTATGGAGTTATCTATGGGTGCTCTTGAGCGTCAGTATGCTCTGGTGGAACGTGCAGAGAGCGAGAGCCGGGCCATTTTTGATGCCTCCAGTGAAGCATATCTCTTCATTTCCGCCGGTGGACAGGTGCATGCGCTCAATCGGCCCTTTTACGAATTCTTTGCCATCTCGGCAGAAGAAGTTGTGGGGATGCCTTTTACCGAGATGCAATCTCGCTGGGAAAAGCTCTTAGTAGATGGGGCCGCTTTCCATTCAGGCCTGGAGCAAGATAGTAGCAATCATGAGCGGCGCTCTGTGATGACAATTATTCAGAAAGAGCCGCAGTATCGAGAACTGCTTGTCTCTTCAACGCCGGTGCCAAGCTCCACAAATGCCTACCTGGGACGCTTATATGTTTTGCGCGATATTACGCGTGAACGGGAAGCGGAACGTCTCAAAGACGAGTTTAACTCCCTGGTTTCGCATGGCCTACGCTCACCGCTTACTTCTATCAAGGGCTATACAGACTTGCTGATCCAACAAAACGAGCTTGGGTCCCTGACTGATCTTCAGAAGGAATTCCTGGGAATCGTACGGAGCAACACGCGACGACTGTTAGCCCTTGTGAATGATTTGCTCGATGTGTCGCGCCTGGAAGCACAGACGATGGTGATCCATGCCGTCCCGCTCGATTTGCATACGCTTATCCGCGATGTCTCCGAAAGTATACGTCCTCAGATTGAGGAACGGCACCAGCATCTCTTTATGTCTCTGTCAAGCTCATCTCTCTCAGTTCAGGGGGATGAAAATCGCATGGGGCAGATCCTGACCAATATCCTGACCTTTGCGGCAAATCATACGCCTGTGGAAGGAGATATAAGCTGGGAAACCCGTTCTGAGGAAATGATGGCTCGTGTTACGTGTTCCAGTAGCGGTGTGCTTTCAGATGAACAGACGAAGGCCTTTACTCATCCCTTCTTCCAGGATACTGCCCTTTCTCCTTCTGCGATGGTGGGAAGTATGCTGGGACCGTCGATTACCCGTTCTCTGGTGGAGCTGCATGGTGGGACTTTACAGATACAGGCAAAAGCGCAGGGTGGGTATGCTATAAATTTAACCCTTCCCCTCTTGCCATCTCAGTCACCTGCACAAGAGGCCGCTGCCTCCAGGTAGTTTTACACCAACGAGTCCTTCTATATGTTGCTGAATGGACAGAGCGCCATAAGGCAGTCAGGCAGCTCTTGAAGCTCCCCGCTTAAGATGGTGCTGGGAACAAGGTTGCCAGCTTCCCAAACGCGTTCAGTCAGTGAAGTGAAAGGTTTGCTCTTTTATTCCTCCATCGGATTATTGCTGGAAGGTGCCATGTACATTATGGAATGTGATATGGGTATTTTGAAAGTAGACGAGCATATCAGGTAGCTTCGAATGGCCTGAACTGGAAAACTGAAGGGTTACTGGAATGAGATCGACGTTTGAACCAAAGAGTTGAGGACCAACGAAGATCCGCGTGTGGGTTGGATCGCCACCGGGAAACTCAATGATTTCGACTCTTCCTTTGAGATTGAGGGCAATAAAATGACTGGGGACCGTGCCCTTTTCATGGCCTACAAAGGCATCCACCTGGTAGGTGCGCGGGTTGCCATAGTGAATATCATTATAGGTTGATGTTCCCCAGTTTATCGCAAACTGTCCAAGCGTTGCCAGAACCATGCCGATCAGCATACTGAGCACAACAAGCCAGAGCAGCTTGTTCTGGAAAAAGTGCCGAAGGTTCAGCCACACCTCAGGTTTCTCTTTTAGCACTTTAATGGGCGGGTTCGTACTTTTAACTTGTTTGTTGTTCAGGATACTGGTACGAGGCCTTGGTGGGACCTGCGTGGCGTCTGGTGGAAGGACTGGACGGTAATGCAAGGCGCTACGAGGAGCGGCAAAAGGTAGAGACAGCTTGACAGGCATGTGAGGACTCCCTTCATATCTCTATCGAACGTCTATAAGTGCCGATATGTGTATGAAAAATCAGCAAGCCATTCACTTCGCTGACTGAACGCGCTTGAGAAGCCAGGAGCAATGTTGCCCGAAGCGGTCCAAGCTGAAGCTTTCCAATGCTGCCTGCTTGCAAAGCGTGCAGTAGGCGCGCGAGCGCCGTTGCGAAGGGTCTTTAAATGGCGAGAAATAAAGGTGATAATCAGCAAGTAGACGATTGATACGATAGGTATCCAGCACAACAGTGACTATGTCGCATAACAAGTATAGCTGGGATTTTAAAATTTTTCCAGAATCCCGGCTTATGGGATTAAATGGCTATTTGTTGTGTGGATACTTTGTAACCAGACTCGTCGATGAGAACAATACACCATTCACTTCGTTGACTGAACGCGCTTAAGAAGCCAGGACTATGGTTACGAGCACCACTTCATCTGGGAAGCTTCCAATGTTGCCTGCTTGCTAAGCGCTCAGTAGGCGCGAGAGCGCCGTTGCGAAGTGTCTTGTAATAATACGTTGAGAGTTATACGCACTCTTGTCAAAGCTACCAGGTGGCTACAACGAGGGATTCTGTAGATATTATCGGGTTCTATCGCGGTTATTCTTTCCTTAGTAAACTTTACCACTAGAACATAAGTTCGTCAAGGGTTTTTAAAAAAAGGGTCCGGCTCGATCATTCCTAATCAAGCCGGACCCTTTTGACCAACCACTACATCTTCCCGGTGCCAGGGGTGAAACATGATGCAAGCTCTTAGCTGACTTCGCTGGTATGGGACATTGCGGCATATAGCTTTAATGCCAGTTTGCTTGCCCATTCGCGAATCTCTACCCAATCGCGAACATCGCTGATGGGTATATCCTTAAATGGACTGGCTGGCACCTTAGTCATAAGACTATCGGGAAAGTGCAGCTTCGAGGCATCGAGCTTGCCTCCAAACATTTCAATGTCGATCGGGGCAAGCCAGGGAAATTTTGCCAGATCTTTGTCGAGTGCGGCGCGTGCGCCCTGTTTCTCATGTTCGTCAGAATGAAGGGGTCCGAGGGCGAAGATCGCTACGGGCCTGACTGAGAGGGCGTTGCCATGCCGAAGTAAGAAGCGGCGGGCATCCTTGTGCCAGCGTCCGATATAGAGTGCGGCACCCAGCACGACTGCGTCGTAATCTTCAAGATTATGCACTTCGTTGATTGGTTTAAGATCGACCTCAAGCCCACCTTCGCGCAATATGGTCGTGATCGTCTCTGCTACCTCCTGCGTTGAGCCGTAGCGTGTCGCGTATGCTACAAGAACTGAAGCTGACATTGTGCCCTCCTTTGTGCGTGTTTGTACGCTAATCCACGCATCTTTTATCGTTTTAATTGCTCTTCAAGGTGACGATACCACCTGCGCTTCACGACTTGCTCACATTTGACCATGGTGGTCTCTCAAACAAGGAATCCTGGAGAATAAACAGAAAGAGGCTGGGGCAAAACAACTTGTTTCATCCCAGCCTCTTTCGATGGAGTCGCTACTCAGTCTTTTAATCTGACCACTGCCACTTCAATTCAAAGCAGCTCAGGCCGGTTTGCTGCTTGCTTCTGAAGATGTGGGTGCCTGGTCAATTTGGATAGATTTATCGGGGAGTTTGCCTGCAATCAGCAGCCAGGAACAGAGTGCACTCGCCAGGGCCAATCCCACACAGATAAAGGCGACCAGACGAAAACCACTGATAAATGCATCATCAATTGCTTGCTTGATGGCGATGTGGGTTGCACTACTAACACCTGTTGGTATCGAAATGCCCGCGAGTTTGACCTGCTGCGCCACGATGGCCTGATGGATCTGGGGAGACAGGGAGAGTGTTGCCAGGTTGTTTTCAAGGGTAAGCTTGAAAGCGGTCCCCATCACAATTCCAAGCACGGCGATTGCCAGCAGACCGGCGGTCCGTGAAATCGCGTTATTGATGCCAGAGGCGACACCAGCGTGGCTCTGGTCCACTGAACCCATTACAGTGGTTGTTAAGGGGGCAACAGTGATGGTCATGCCGATGCCCATCACTACGACCGCCGGGAAGAAGGTGGTCCAGTAACTCCCACCGACGCCCTGGACGGCATAGAGGGAGAAGCCGATTGCCGTGATGAATGGTCCTACGATGAGGGGTAGTTTGGCACCGTAGCGTGTCACCAGGCCGCCAGTCCAGCGCGAAAGCAGGAACATGATCAGAATGAAAGGCACGAAGGCAGCTCCAGCTGCGGTCGCTGAGTAGCCTTGAACCTGGATTAAATTGAAGGGCAAGTAAAACATCAGCCCGCCCAGTGCTGCATACAGCAAGAGGGTCAGCAGATTGGCACCTGCGAAGGTGTGAGAGCGAAACAGGTCAAGTCGAACGATCGGGGTTGGGACGCGACTTTCTACGAGCAAGAAGGTGGCGAAGGCAACGACTCCAATTGCCAGCGAAGTCAGCACCAGCGGATGCCCCAGACCCAGACCGCCAGCCTGAATCAGACCATAGACAATCGTGCCCAGGGCGAGGGTCACGAGCAGCGTGCCCCACCAGTCCAGTCCCTTGCCTTTCAGGCTTTCATCGCGGCTTTCAGGTACGCGCCAGAAAAGCACAAACAGCACGATCGCTGCGAGAGGAATGTTAATGAAGAAAACCCAGCGCCACGAAGCATATTGAACCAGCCAGCCTCCCAAAACCGGTCCGACTACCGAGGTGATCGCGGTAAATCCTGACCAGGTCCCGATGGCCTGACCCCGTTTCTCATTACTAAACGAGGCGCTAATGATGGCCAGACTGCCCGGTACTAACAATGCTCCACCAATTCCCTGGATTGCCCGTGCCAGGATGAGCTGGAGGACATTTGCGGAGAGGCCGCATACTACGGAGGCTAAGGTAAAGATAATGATCCCCAGCGTAAAAATACGCTTGCGGCCAAAGTGGTCCCCCAGCGAACCTCCTACGAGGATTAGCGCGGCCAGAAAAAGCGAGTAGGCTTCAATGATCCACTGTACATCTGTGCCAGTGGCGTTCAGTTCGACCTGGATAACGGGGAGCGCGACATTGACGACGGAACCATCAATAAAGGCCATGCTTGAAGCCAGGATGGTGGCTAGCAGGACCCATGGTTCTATGCTTGAGGTGCAGTGCTCTGGCTTTGCTGCTGGCCTCGATAGCACTACGCCTTCATCGCATGGAGGTTTTACAAAGCTGACCATGTGCTATATGCTCCTTCAGAAACCAAATCCCTGGTGGGGATTCAAATATACCTTATCTAGATACACTGTAGCACATTGGCGAAGGAACAGTTTACCCGGATAGCAAAGTTACTGCTTATCCAGGTAAACTTCTATCTTGTTGCGCTCTGACCTAATTAAAGGCCGAAGAACCTTTTTGAATATGAATGCGGCCACTGCCGGTTTTGATTCTTAGCGGGGCACGGGGATTCGTGCCAGCCTCGTTTGTGCCAAATTCGTTCAGGACGCCGCCAGAGCCGGTACTTGCCTTTAATGAGAAGGCGGTGTAATCCGGGAGCAGCAAATTGATCCGACCGCTACCAGTCTTCATCTCATAATTGCCGTAGGGATCAAGCTCTCCGTCAAAGGAGATGGAGCCGCTGCCGGTTTTCAATAGAGAGATGCCGCGCAATTTTGCATTTGAGAGCTCAATCCGTCCACTACCGGTTGTCAGGGTGGTCTGTGCGTTGATGTTCGCGATTAAGATAGTGCCGCTTCCGGTAGAGAAGCCTGCTTTCCCTTGAATGTTGCTGGCATTGATCCGCCCACTACCGGTCTTCAGGCTAATCTGGCCACGCAGATCGTTTGCTTCGATCCGTCCGCTGCCAGTTTTCATCCGAATATCACCATTCACGCCCTCGACGCAGAGGCGGCCGGAGCCGTTCGATAGTTGGATGGCGCAGGATTCGGGAACCGTTATCTCCAGGTCAATTTTGCGGATGCCAAAGGTGAAAAGGTTCCAGTGGGTCTGAGTAGCGACGCTCAGCGTATTGTCGCGTAGGTTGAAGAGTGTACGCATGTTATCCGCGTTGGCCCCGATGCCACTGGCTGATTTGGTTGCGGCGACGCTGATGACATTGTTTTCACCTCTGCGCACGGTGATAGCGCCCAGGGGATTGGTAATCAGTAACTGAGGATATTCAGTGACTGAGAAGCTTTCAAATTCCATTGGATAGTTGACGACGCGCCAGTTCAGGGCAATGAGTACCAGTATGCCTACCACCAGGATCGCGAGTAGCGACCAGCTCAGCGAGGCAATGATCAGTCCCACGATATTGCTGCCTATTAGCAGTGCCGCAATAATCGCAATAATCAAAAATAGCCCTACCGGGCGTTGTTGCTGCTTCGCTGGCTCGGCATGAATTTTATCGTTTTCACGAAAGTTCATCTCCAGATCGGAGTAGCCCGCGTCGTAGGGACGCTCTTCAAAGACCTGTTCTTGTTGATCGGATTCTTGATAGTGCGGTGCCTGTTCTTTGGCTCCTTGCCATTGGTAGGATTGTTGTTCCGAGAATGTATTTTGTGGATTTTGTTCCTGGCTTTGCATGTCCCTGCTCCTTCAATCTGCGCAAATACCTGTATGACAACATGTTTATGAAGATGATGTCAAAAGGGTATACGCACTAACAAGGTTGAGGTTGCTTTAAAGGCCCCATTTTTCAGCATAATATGAGGTCTTTTCAAGGCCAGGTGCAAGATTGTTATGGCCTTGAGATTTCTTCGCTAATAGAGAAGACGATTCGCCTTTAACCACCCGTCTGCTTAAACTTTGTTCTTGCTGGATGATAGCCGTTGACGGAGACAAGCGCATATACGAGTGAGCCAGGACCCAGGAAGGTGCCGGGATTGCAGACGCTATTGCAGCCAAGTTGACAGTCATCTCCCAGGATTGCCCCAAGTTTCTTGCGGCCTGTCGAGTAACGTTGCCCGTTTGCTCTAACTGAGATCGTGCGGCCACCAAGCTGAAAATTGGCCAGTTTGGTTCCCGCCCCCAGATTGACGCGCCGCCCCAGAATGCTATCCCCGACGTAGGCGAAATGGGCGGCTTTGCTTTCGGGCATGAGAATTGTATTTTTTGTTTCCGTGGCGTGTCCGATCAGGCTGTGGTTTGCCGCGAGAGTATCGCTGCGTATATACGCGCCGTGGCGAATGTGACAGGCTTTTCCAATAATACAAGGCCCTTCAATGTAAGCGCCGGGCTCTACGACGGCCTGCTCTTCAATCAGGATATGCTGGCCGATGAGGTAGGCTCCTGGATGAACGTCGCCACGAATCTCGTTTTCTGCCGGGGTGTGGGCCAGCAGGTAGTCGTGCAAACGATCCAGTGCCTCCCAGACGTATTCAACACCGTCAAAGAGATCGGCATATTCAAATGAGCTAAGCTCAAAGAAATCTTCTGGTTTAAACATACTGCGCTTCTTTTTTCTTTTTCAATGTGTTTGCGTCTATTTCAGTGAACAGCAATCAGGAGGGTTGCTCGTCTGAATGGGACTCGGCTGATGGTGGGGTCAGACCATGCGTAATAAAATCAAGCAAGGAGGCAAAGATTTCCTCCGGAAGCTGGGGTGGGATCTCGGACTTGTTGCTGTTCGTGCTTTCGGGGCTGTCTTCAGCCACCTGCGGCCAGATAATCCAGCGTAGGGCGACGAAGTGTCCGATGCCCATCAGGGCATAGGCCAGGGCCTCAGGATTGATGGAGCGAATCTCGCCGGCTTTCATCGCGGAGTGCAGGCCTCGAATATATCCACGACTGATCCCGTTATAATAAGCTGCCGCTGCCTCCGGCGCAACGCGCTCGGCCTCCTGAACAATACTATAGATGCGATGGTGCGTTGAAGCGAACTCAAAGAAGGCCGCGAAACCGCGCCGTTCGGCTTCAATGCGGTTGCTGGTTCCTGAGACGGCCTGGCCGGTGGCTTTACGCAACTGCTGGCCGAGATCCTCTACCATCTCGGCAAAGATCTCGCGTTTGCTATGAAAATAAATATAGAATGTCCCCTGGGCCACGCCCGCCCTCCGGGTAATCTCCGAGATGCTGGCTTCATAATAGCCCATCTCGCCAAAAACACCCTCGGCGGCGTCAAGAATTCGGCGTCTGGTGGCTTCGCCCCTGGCCGTGACTGGCGTTAGCTGGCCGTCACTGCCTTTGGCTGGAGTCCGTCGCGCGTTTTCCTGGCCCTTGTCTTCCGATTTTTCTTGCTCATGCATACTCATCAACCCTTCCTTGCCGGGTGTATCAACTGCTATCATCGCATATTCACGCTTGACTGTCTATTCTTTTTTCTCACCACCTGCTCGTTTGCCGCGAGCTATCCTTCTTTTAATTCTTATCGGACAGATAGGTTGCTTACTGCTTTTAAAACCCTTCCTTGACTTTAGTACGGGAAGTAAGTAAATTATATGATATATGACTCATGTCTCATATTGGTAAAATATCATAAGGGAGTGCCAGAGTGGGCTTTGAGCAAGATGCAACAGGTGAAGGTATACTTGGGATGGAGACGCAGATGGCAGAGGGAGGGAAGCAGGACAATGCGCCTGCGATCGGAGTGATGTCGCTGGCGACCTATCTGCCGGAGCAGCGGCAGGATGCGGCGTATATCGCGGCGCAATCGGGTATTCCGGAGGAGGTGGTGCGGAATAAATTTGGGATTCAGGAGAAGCGGCGGGCAGGAGTCGCGGATCAAACGTCGGTGATGGCGGTGAAGGCGGCGCGGTTGGCGCTGAAACGGGCCGAAGTTGAGGCCGAGTCGCTGGATCTGATTCTGTATTCGGGGAGTATGCACAAGGATTTTTATGTCTGGTCGGCCGCCAATCGTATCCAGCATTTGCTGGGGGCAACCAACGCCTATGCCTTTGAGCTGGCGGCGCTTTGTACGACCAATGTACTGGCGGTCAAGGTCGCTCGCGATCTGATGCAGAGCGATCCGCGCCTGCGGACCGTCTTGATCTGCGGGGGACATCGGACCGCTGATCTTATCAATTTTGAGGATCAATCGAGCCGTTTTCTGTTTAATTTAGCGGATGGCGGTAGCGCGCTCGTCTTGCGGCGTGATTATCCACGCAATCATATCTTAGGCTCTTCGTTTATTACTGATGGTT
>DASSXK010000273.1:0-4014 GCA_035703945.1 Ktedonobacteraceae bacterium
CCCGAATCAGTCGTGTATCGGCCCGATAAAATCGCTCAAAGATATGATCGATATGCTCAGCCCCAATCCCTATTCCATGATCACGAACCCAGATTTCCACATGTGCTTCTTTTTTCAACTGTGCGAGATGCGGGTCTCCCTCACTCTGTTTTAAATCGGCAACCTGGCTCACCGAGTTTTGTGTGGCATCATTTCCACTTGAAGCAGCATTGCACATGCGAATGCCAATCTCCACAACGCCCCCATCCTGTGAGTAAACAATCGCATTCTCCAGAAGATTATCAAAGACCTCTCGCAAGCGTTGACGATCGACAAAAAGCAGCAATTCATCAGGAGTTTCGGCCCCGTCCTGCCCCAGAATGGTCGCTGGTGAACCTTCATCGGCAGACTGAATAACCATAATTTGTATCGCAATCGAGCGTTCAGCCACATTCAGCCGTTGCTCAACCGACGTAATCGCCTCTCGTGCCAGGTGAATAAGATCAACCACGTTGCGCCTCAATTGAAATTCGCCGTTTTCCAACTGTGAGAGATCCAGCAAGCGCCCGATCAACACTTCCATCCGCAAACTTCCATCGTAGATTGCCCGCAAAAACTCCTGACGTTCCTCGCGTGAGATCCGATGCTCGTGATGAAGCAGCGTCGCACTATAGCCTTTAATTGCCGTCAGCGGACTGCGCAATTCATGATTAACAGTCGCAAGCAACTCCGATTTCAAGTCTTCCAACCTGCTCTTAACTTTACGCTCCATCTCATATTCCAGCACCTGAACACGCTCAGCCAGCAACAAATTGACAATTACTGCACTGACAGCGTCAGCAAGCAGGGGTAAAACAATCGGCCCCTTCTTCCTGATACGGGCAGACTTCCCCCCGGCTTTATCTATCCAACCTAGCAGAAAAAGTGCGAGCGGATGCCCGGCCCCTTCACCACCAGAAACTCCCTGTTCAAAAGCAACCGAGGTAGGTATAGCCAATCGCCAACAAAGCCACTGTGGGATTTCCAGAATTTCTTGAAGCTCACCTGATTCAAGCGAAGGAAACGCCGCCACTAATTGCACCACATCCTCTTCATCTATCTTATTGAGAGCGAGCACCCGAGTCATTGCCTGCGGAGTCTGGAAGGATGAGAAGCCCTTCGTTGAACCCTCACGATCATTGTTAAGCAGCACAATTGCACCACGTTTGGCCTCGCAGATCTGCAACAAACGCTCCAGCAGATCCGAGGCAATCGTGCCAGGAAGCATTGCGGAGATATTTCCTGCCTGCTGAGCTAACCGCGAAAAGTCGGTAACAGCAGCCAGCACATCTCCCATGAGCGAATTATTACCTCCACCAGTCTGTGCATTCATCACGCCCTCACATTCAATGGCTTCCATTTACATTTTCCTGCCAGCTTTATTCTCGGTCAGGCTTGCTAACATTATAAATGAGACCTTCTGATAAAAAAAGCGTCGAAGCGCCTCTCAAGTCACAGGCCTGTCACAAACATATCCTGGGGTCAATTTTTTTGTTGGAGATTCGTCTGAAAGCAGGCTTAACCGCTCCAAAAGAAGAGATGACAATACCAGATGGTTATTGTATGATTATCAAAAGAAGCACAACCGTGTAAAGATCTCACGCTCACCTCTCATATACTGAGAATAAAGGCAGATTCTTTCTTCAGATCTAGATTCGAAATAATCTGCTTATTTTATGTAAAATATAAGGTAAGATTCACCCTGAGATAAAGTAGGCGTTTTCTTTGGAATTTTTGCCGCAAGCTCGTATGAAACGCACAAATTGTAGCTATGCAAAATACATCTCCAAAGGCATCCAGGATGGGGGGATATATGGAAAACGGCAAGCTAAAAAAGCAGCTTTCAACGGCAGATCGCTATAAGGCTCTCAATGCCATTGGCGCAGCCTTGATGATCGAATTGGACGAAGATCGTCTGCTTCATCTCATTGCTGAAACGGCTTGTGAGTTGACAGGGGCTGCCTTTGCCGCATTCACATTGCGTCCAATTAACGATGAAGGCCAACCACTCGGTCCTTCCGAGGGCCACCTATTTCACCTCGCGGCCGTTGTTGGCGTGACAAAAGAGCAAGAAGAGCTTTTTCGCCAGATGCCACTGGGCGGGGAAGGTTTGCTGGCCCCCATCTTTCGCCATGGTGTGACAGTACGCATAGATGATGCGCTGACACATATTATAAAGCGCGAAGGAAGGCGTACCCCCAATTCCACCCATTCAACAACCGTGCAACCCTCAGCCATCGTTAAAGCGCGCAGATCAGCTCGCGAAAAGGCTCTGGCCTATGCCAATGGCGACCTTTCATCTGAAAAGCTGCAATCGATAGGGGTTCCAGCGGGCCATCCTTTTGTGCGAAGTTTCCTCGGAGTACCGCTCCTCGACCGTGGCAAACAGGTCCGGGGCGGACTCCTCCTGGGACATTCCGAGCCGGGCAAATTCACGGAAGAAGACGAGACCCTCTTGCGCAGCCTCAGCGGACAGGCCGCGATCGCGCTGGAGAACGCTCGCCTCTACTCCCTCTCCCAGGCTCGCGCCCAGGAACTCAATGCCATATTTGAAAGTATCAGTGACGGTCTTATACTGATAGACAATCAGGGGCAGGTTGTACGCGAAAACTTGATGGCTCATAAATTGCGCCAATCGATCGAGGCGAGCCCCGATAGTTCTAACCTGCTGGATCATTTCCTCAACGGACCCGCCCAAAAGATTCTCAATGACGAGCCAACCGAGGATACTGTCGTAACATTGGAAGATGAAAACAAAGAACTGCACGAATATCTGGTTAGCGCCTCTGCACTTCATCCTCTCACAAGCAATTCAGGTTCGCAGGTAAAGCTGGATTCGCCTACAAATACCACAAATACCAAATTTTCGGGTGCTGTCGTCATCTGGCATGACGTTACCGAACGAAGTATTCGCGAATCGGAGAAACGCGCGCAAGCCCATGTCACCCAGCTCGAAGCGATATTTGAAGCGATGACCGATGCCGTGATTGCTTACGATACCAGCGGAAAGATCACACAAATGAATACCGCTGCCAGGGATCTACTCAAACAAATATTCCCAAATCAGGCGCTAATAACCTCCCTGCATGAATGGCTCCCTCAAAATAACGCGTTTGATGAGGATGGCCTCCCTCTCACAATAGAAAACTGGCCAATCTCACGCCTTCTCAGAGGTGAGGTGATTACACCCACCAATGCCATTGAAATGCTTTGCGGTACAGATATACAGCGCCCTCTCTATCTGAGCATTACGGGTGGACCAATTTTCGATGCCGATGGCAACTCTGGCAAAGCCGTCGCGATCTTCCGCGATGTCACCGAACGCCGCAAGCTGGAACGGATAGAGCGCGAGGCCCGCACACAGGCCGAAGCTCGCCTCTCCCTTTTGCAGTTCGTTCTGGATGAACTTCCTATCAGTGTCTACCTGGTGCGAGGAAACGACGCTCGACTGGTGCTGGCAAATAAGGCAACCACCTCAATCTGGGGGGCTTATTGGAAGCAAGACGAGCCGATGGCCACCTTCCTGAAAGAGCAAGGCATTCGTATTTTTGGCGTCGATGGACATGCTTTGCCTGCGGAGCACCTTGCGACATTGCGAGCGGTTCGCCAGGGAATCGTTGTCCATCAGCAGCAGGAGAGTATTCGACAACCCGATGGCACAACCTTGCCAGTGCTGGTTAACGCAGTGGCACTCGAACAGCCTCACCTGAGTTTCCCTTCATCCAATAATGTTTTGGATGAACAGATCGCAATCGTCGTTCATCAGGACGTTACGGCCTTAAAAGAGGCCGAGCAGATGAAGGACGAGTTTATCGGTCTCGCGGCCCACGAGCTCCGTACCCCCCTATCTGTCTTAAAAGGCTTTGCCGAAACCTTGCTTATTCAGACGGCCAGGGGAAAAGGACCCAAGCTGGCCTCCTGGCAGATTGAGGGGCTACAAGATATTGATCAGGCCACAACGCGCCTGGTTGAACTCACCGAAGATCTGCTTGACGT
>DASSXK010000435.1:0-3107 GCA_035703945.1 Ktedonobacteraceae bacterium
GAATTCCGCCTCGTGTAAACCCACCAAAAAACTGGTCAAGAGGATAGCTCACCACCTGAACTGTGAAACCGAGCTTTTCCAGATCATGCTGTATCACAGCGGCCACCCGCAGACGTAAGGGGCTTTCATCTGTCGTCACCAACCGCAGCCTCGGAAAAGTATGACCCTGCCTCTGCAATACGCCATTTTTTCCCTGACTCCAACCCACCTCAGCCAACAAATGTCTCGCCTGCACCGGATCGTACGCTACAGGTTTGATGTGCGCATCAAACACCGGCGAGGGTAACGGCTCAATTTCACCTAGTTGACGCCGACAATCCGATTGCTTCAAAATCGATTTTAGGAGCCCACAGGTGTCAATTCCAAGCTGTATTGCTTGCCTCACACGCACATCCTGGAAATAGGGGCGTTGATTATTAAAATCCAGGTGCTCATAAGCCGAAGAAGAGATCGTCAAGGTTTGCATCTTGCCAGGTAAGGGCTCAAAACGTGGTAGATCATCCTCCAAATATCCTTGAGCCACTTGAACCTTCCCCAGGCGTACCGCCTGCACAAGCGCCTCCACATCGCTATATCCCTGATACACAAGTTGGTGTAAAAAGGGACCATGCAAAGAGGTTGAATGATATGCAAGATTTGGTTGTAGAACGTAACGTTGTTGATTGCTTTGTAAGGCTTCTAACATATACGGGCCATCAGTAACCTGAGGTGCCGAAAACACCTCTCGTCTGTTCTGTAGATCAATCGGTTGAAACTTGTTCCAGGCATGAAGAGGAGCAGCATAAGGCAGATAGAGCAGATAAGGGCCGAAAGGACGTTTCATGTGCAAAATTACCGTATAATCATCGGGAATCTCAATCCGCGCAATTTGATCATACCCGTTAACAGTGATCGCCCCTGTATCTGGATTTTGATTGAGCTGCCACCAATAAAGAAAATCCCTTGCCAGTAGTGGCTGCCGATCGGACCATCGAAGATCATGGCGCAGATGCATGATAACCGTCAAGCCACCATCACGCACATCGCCGTTCTCAGGCAAAGGTACTTCAGTTAATTGGTCCGCGTGGGGATGAAAGAATTGGTCATAATAAATCGGTGATGCCCAGAGAGCGGCTTGTAGGGATGAATCGGCGGAGGTATTGGCAAAAAGCGGATCAGGCGATTGGGGAAACTGCGTATCGCCTATGACTACGGTAGCAGGTAAAGCGTCTTTTGTAAGTGGTATATAGGTATGTGCAAGCTCAGGCGAGGGAGTAGATCCATAACTCACAGGTTGGGCTGATCCCGGCCATACACAGCCACAGCTCAATAACAGCCAGATAAGGAGAAGTAATCGAGCCATGGCTAGAACAGACTTGCACCTCATCTATTCCTCGGCAATTCAAGCTGCACTATCAACTACCATTAGTGTTATGAGTGACACTTTTAGCCGGAGCCTGGGTAGGAACTGTATAACGATTCTCTCGTACATTTCCACGCTGAGATGATGAAGGAACAGGGTATACAGGTGAGACAATATTCAAACTTGAATTATCACGGTTCAAAACTGCCAGAATATCAGTTCTAAATGGCTCTGCCAGATTATTTAGGTGTTCCAGGGTATAATTCTCGCCATTCAGCCGTAAAGCAAGATTCATATTGAACAGATGGAGAGAGTGTGCTACCTCCAGCAATGCTGGCTCATCCATACCATCGCGCTGATCAGCGGCAATCCAAAAAATCACACCATTTTTCTGATAAATAAGTTCGCTCCTCTGACCAAACAACCAGGTATGTGTATTTTGGTAGACCCATTGACCATCGACATAGATCGCTTCAGCCTGACCATTCTGATCAATTTTTACAGCACGTGCTGCCCCATTCTGAACCACCTGCAAAACATCACCTTTGGGCTTAAATTCACTAATAACCAGTGTGCCTGAGCCTCGTGGAATAACACCATGTCCCCGCTCCATCTCATACGTAAATTCCAACACGGGTCCATCAGCCCAATATTGTTGAGCGGCATTATCACAGAGTGCAATTTGTGTCAATGAAAATTTATCAGGTGCCTCAGGCCAATAGATAGGGAATTGAAGCAGTTGTTGAGCAGCAGTTAAAGTTACCTGCCGAGGCTCCTCTGTATCCCAATATTGTTGATCAATAGAATTAGAAACAGGATTAGTCAGCTTAGGAGGAAAGGAATGAACTTGATACACCCCTGATCTCGCACCGCGCAATAGAATTGTCATTCCAGCGGCAAAAGAAGGGGCGGTAAAGAGGACTGTCATAAAGAGAACAATTACAAAGGTCGCACACATAGCGATCAAAGGCCTTTGAATAGAAGGCTTTGGAGAGAAAGCAAAACTTTGTGATTTGAACAAGCGGCGGCGCAGTTTCAGACGTCGAAAGACATGCGCCTGCACACGCTGTTCCAGGCCATCCTCGGCAGGACGAAAACGTTGATCATCTGATTCAAGTAAGGTTTGCACAAAATACGGAGGTAGCTCCTCCGTCTGAGGTGAAAATAATATTTCCAGCTCCTGGGCAAACCTGATCTCTTCCTCATCAAAATCGGCCGGCAGATGACCATGATCGTCTAAAGAAGAGGAGGATTCCTCATCATCGTTTTCCCAAAAGTTGCGGTGCCCCTCATATTCGCTCAAACTCATGTGCGTGCTCCTTGAGCGCCTCGCGTAAGCTTTTCCGCGCTCGCCAGAGTCGTGTATCCACGGCATGCCGGGTCAAACCCGTTTTCGCCGCAAGTTCTTCTGTGCTGGCGAACTTAAAATAACGCTGATAAATCAAATAGCGGTCAAGCTCAGGCAACGTCGCCAAGGCAAGGCGCAGTTCTTCGCGCCTTTCACTTTGTTCCAGCATAGATTCCATGCTGGCCTCTGGGTGAGGTGGTAGCACGACTCGCTCGTGATCATGTCTTTCCCAAGCGAAGGCTCTTCCACCTCCCCCGCCATCTGATGTCATCCATTGACGTGTTTCATCGGCTGCAAGTACATTATGCGCCTGACGGCGACATAACTGGCGGCGACGATCAAGCGCGATATACTTCGCACGCATCGTCAACCATGTTCGTAGTGTACCACGTTCTGAATCAAATGTATCAATTTCTT
>DASSXK010000439.1:0-14418 GCA_035703945.1 Ktedonobacteraceae bacterium
GTAGCCAGACACCAAGGCTGATCGTATTTGAAGATATGATTACTCCCAGTGATAGGCGACTGCCAGCTCTCTGCATCACTTCATCAGATGACCAATCTTCATAGGAAAAATACTTTCTAACAAATTATTTGAGAGGTAAGCGGAGTAGCCAGGAAACACGGTCCCTTTACCTTTTCGTCCTAATCATCTCAAAACGATAGTTTTTCCCATGCCGAGGAAGGCTATGTTAGAGTTTTCCCAAAGTCTTTCAGGCGCTATGCCCAGAGGGTGATGTGGGCATAGCGCCTGAAAGCAGGAATAATAGAGAGCGCAGCTCTCGTCGCGCTCTAATGACCTTTGAGAGACCCTTGAAGGCTACGCTGCTTGCTCTTGCGGTAGGTCAGTCACAACCGTATGATAAGGTCGCCAATTCCAGCGGTAACGCAGCATACTTTCCCACTTTTTGATTTCTCTTTCCCACTGTTCTTCGTGATCATGCTGTGATCCCCGGCTTGGGATGAAAAAAGAGGGCTCAACGACCTCAATACAAACCTGAGATAGTTCTTTCCCATCGCAAGTTAGCGCAGACGGAGTTCCTGCACTTCCAATTGGAAGCCAGCCATACTCGCTGGCGATACAATCAAGCAGCTGCAAGGTAAGTAATTCCTGATCATAAAGATCAAGGATTTGTTTTTCAAAGGCTGCAAATGCAGCTCGGTGTTGCTGTATCATTCATTCTTTCCTGTACTGCCCAACGCTACTGTCTATGACAGTGTACTCATACAAACACGCGCGTAGAGACAAGGCCGGGTGTTTCAACTCCCTGTCAATGGGTGGGAGAACTCGCCTCTCTTACTACCCCATGGAGAAACGGAGCTTGCCTTTTATCTATCTGGAGTTTTCAAAGCACCCGATGTTCCGAAACTTCTGATAGCGTTTCTCGACAAGCTGCTCGGGAGGATATTTTTTGAGCGATGATAAATGTTCCTCCAGGGCAATTTGAAGGTGGCTAGCGGCAAGAACAGGATTTCGATGTGCGCCACCTACAGGTTCTGGCACCAGGTCGTCAACAATACCTGTCGCAAATACTTCACTGGCGCTAATGCGCATGGCCTCAGCCGCTTGAGGTGCAAAGGCGTTATCACGCCAGAGGATAGAGGCAGCTGCTTCGGGAGCTGCTACGGTATACACACTATGAGCAAGCATCAGCAGGCGATCGGCGACGCTGATCCCGAGGGCACCTCCGCTTCCACCTTCGCCAATGACCACAGCGATAATTGGAACGGGTAAACGCGCCATCAGGGCAAGGTTGGAGGCGATGGCCTCTGCCTGGCCGCGTTCTTCATCGCCCAATCCTGGGAAGGCGCCCGGAGTATCTATTAAACAGATAAGCGGGAAATGGAATTTGCCTGCCATCTGCATCAAACGGTACGCTTTTCGATATCCCTCCGGATGAGGCATCCCAAAGTTACGGTACTGCTGGTCCTTCGCTCCATAACCTTTCTGATGCCCCAGGATAATGACGGTCTCGTTGTTAAAGGTTGCCATGCCACCAATAAGGGCTGGATCATCGCCAAAGCTTCGATCACCATGCAATTCCAGAAAGTTTTCAAAGATTCGATGAATGTAATCTGTGGCCCGTGGTCGTTCCTTGTGGCGAGCCACCTGCACCGTTTGCCAGGTGGTCAGATTGGCATAGATCTCTTGCTGCAAGGTGTGAAGCTCTTCTTTTGCTTCCTGCATCCTGGTAGGATTTTCTAGTTTTCCACATTCCTGCTGCATAATGTGTATTTCTTTGGCCAAATCCCTTAAAGGCTGCTCAAATTCCAAATCGTATTCCATCGCTTTTCCCTTTGCATACTGGCTACTTTGCTTTGGTTGTTCAGAGACCATCGTGTAGCCCTGGCCAATGATTTTTGGCGAGAAACCGCTTAAGCAGCCGATGATGATGGGCTCTGGCTTCTCTTTTTCTGTGTATTTTGTGTATGAAGGATGGTTGTTTCGACCATAGACTGTGATTGAGCCTGGTGAAAAAGCAATAATTGCGCAAGCTTTCCACGCAATGCATGGCGTTGGACGATGAGATCAATCATGCCATGCTCTAACAAAAACTCCGCGCTTGCGGTTCCTTCCGGAAGTCTCTCGTGCATAAATTGCTCAATTACCCGAGGACCAGCAAAACAGATCAAGCCCCCAGGTTCCGCTAAAATGACATCACCCAGCATAGAGAAGCTGGCAGTAACTCCTCCTGCCGTGGGATTTGTGAGAAGGCTAAAGTAAGGAAGACCTGCTTCACTTAACTTCGCAAGAGCCGCAGAGGTTTTAGCCATCTGCATTAGCGAATAAAGACCCTCTTGCATACGCGCGCCGCCAGAGGCGGAGGCGATAAGTAAAGGAATGTGTTTATGAAGAGCCAGTTCAATGACGCGGGTAAGCTTTTCTCCTACAACCGAGCCCATACTGCCCCCGATAAACTGAAAATCCATGATCCCGAGAGCTAGCGGTATTCCCTCAATTGTCGCGTGGCCGGTGACTACCGCAGACTTCATCCCCGTTTTTTTCTGTTCCTGGGCCAGCTTTTCCGCGTACACCTGGTTCTGGCTGACGAAACCCAGAGGGTCAACAGAAACCAGATCTTTATCTATTTCAACAAAACTCAGTGGATCAACAAGCAACTCGATGCGCTCTCTGGCTGTGAGCCTGAAATGATATTGACAGTGCGAACAAACCTTGAGACTCTTTCTGTATTCGCGCCCAAGGATAATTTCCTTGCACTCCGGGCATTTGACGACGATGTTCTTTGGGGAGGTTCGCAGTTGCCTGGCGCCTTCAGAGATTACTGTCTTTTTGAAGTCTTCAATTACTGATTCCATGCTTTTGATCTCCTTCGCTTCCTAGAGAAAAAGGGTCTATGCAACCCGCACTTCTTGCCAGGCTGTCGATGGCCTCGTTTGCACAAATGTTTCTAGCTTTGCCGGGGTATCGATCGCTACCGCTGTGACCTGGGGAGCAATGAGATGAACAAGCTTAGTTAATACCTGTCCAGATCCCAATTCGATAAGAGTGTCACACCCATCTGCAACAAGCCTTTTTACACAGGGTACCCATTGAACCGGGCTGGCAATCTGTTCAATTAACTCCTGGCGAATTTCTGTGCCCTGGGTAAGAGGAATGCCGGAAACGTTCCCAATCAATGGCGTTTTGACATCGTTCCAGTGCAGCAAACATACCATCTCGCGCATCGCGTCCTGAACTGTCGCCATCAAGGAAGAATGGAAGGCACCTTTCACTGGCAAGCGGATGGCTTTCCCTTCTCCCTTGGCGCGAACGGCTTCGATGAGCCGCTCTACGCCGCGTTCTGTACCTGACACGACTAGTTGACCGGGAGCATTCCAGTTCGTCACCTGCACCAGGTGATGGTGGGAAATTTTAGAGCAGAGATCATCTAGCGTCTCTTTCACCAATCCGAGCACGGCAGCCATTGCTCCTGGCTTTTCATCTTGAATTTGTTTCATCAGGTGCCCACGCTTGCAGACCAGCGCCAGACCTTCATGATAGGAAAGTGCCCCGGCTGCTACGGCTGCTGTGTATTCTCCCAGGCTATGACCAGCTACCATATCTGGATAGAGTCCCAGCCGATGGGCATACTCGGTTAATGCCAGCGAATAGGCAAAAAGAGCAGGCTGAGCTACATGTGTTTGACTGAGCACATCGATTGAGCCATGTAAGCAGAATTGACTGACTGGCACTCCTGCTACATGGTCACTCTGAACCAGATAACGCTCGAATAAGTCTGGCTCCGCGTTAAAAAGTTCTTGGGCCATTCCCACTTTTTGGGAACCTTGCCCGGGGTATAAAAAGCCGATTTTTCCCATGCATATCGTCCTTTCCTGGCAACTATTCTTCATCCTATACCGACTGGAGCATTACTTGTAATAGAAGTTTGTCCAGGTATCGTTACCCCATACTTAAGGCCTGAGTAAGCGCGCTGTCGTGACCGAGACGATCAAACGCACAAAATTGCCCTACTTTACGCTAGCGGCACCATCTGCGCGTTGTTGGGAGCGAGGGACCATCTATGACCCTCTCGTACCCGATCCAGAGGGTATTATCAACCAGGGACAGGGGAAACTGACTTCATGGACGACTCAAGTCCGTCAGGGTGGAACCATCAATAGGGACGCTCTTTTGAATCTCTTTCACGTCGTTATCGCTAATAACTGGGTGGGCAGGTGGCGCAAGCCCAAATCAATACCAACGGCGTCCTTTGATGGATGATAGATGACCTCTTGCTGCACTTCACAGGTGAATACCACAAACCAGTACTCACCCTCTCGCTTGAGGTTACAGGTTTTCATGCTGCCTTGAAGGGGATTGGCTCTCTTGCCTTTGGGGAACTTGACCTTGAGGGTGCCGATATTGGAGAGAGACACCCGATGATCCTCAGTGAGCATCAGCAGCGCAGAGAAGCTGCTTGCGTCACCATTATCTGATCGATTTTCCATGCAATTTGTGAAGCCGCTGCTTCACGTCTCTTCTATTCGCGATTGTTGAGCGGAATGGTTTTAGCGCGAATCCAGAATCGTTCTCCGCAGCGAAAGAATATCTGCTCCTGGCTCTATACCTACCTCGTGTTGAAGAAGATCCCCAAACTCGTCGATCTGGCGAAGCGCGCCCATGGTATTCCCCTGTTGTAAATGGACATGTACTATCGTTTTTACTGCATTCTCGTTGTATGGGTCTGCTGTAAGCGCGCGAAAAGCGCACGAGAGGGCATCATCTATCCGCTGATTCTGTAAGTTGAGCTGCATAAGATGTTCAAGCAACTGAGTATAGGCATATTCATGCTTACGACGGTAGGGAGCAAAAATATCCTCATATACATCTTCTGGCAAAAAGGTCAGACTGTAATACGCAATTAGCTGGTTATAGAGATTCATCGCTCGGACAGTATTCTCCTGGCGCTCGGCCTCCTTTGCTTTTAAGGAGAGGTGCTGCACATCAAACAGATCAATCCACCAGGTATCATTCAGATCAAACCAGTAATAATTATGGCGATTGCGACGAATGAATGTTGAGTGACTACCAGTAGGAGTTTCCGGCTCCAGGATATGGCGCAGGTAATGAAGGGTCACATGCAAATTACTGGCCGCTACTTTGAGAGAGACCGCTGGCCAGAACAAATTACTCAATTGTTCTACTGAAAAAAGGTCTCCAGGGTTTAAGAGAAACCACTTGAGCAAAGCCTTTGCTTTATTACGCCTCCATGTTGGTTCTCCCAGCGCTTGATTTTCGTGCTCCAAGCGAAAGGGACCAAAGAAATACGCCTTATAGCTTGCATCAGTGAGAGATGGGTGATGCTCCTCCTGCTCGTAGTAATTCCCTGATGAAGATGTCATATACGTTCACACTTTCTGTTCCTGAACAAACGCAGTACATAATGTCCTACTCTGTGTGAGACAAGGCTGTTTTTCTTCTCCTGGCATGATTGGAAGCATGAATTTTGTTCGGGGCGAAACCGACTGCTCTTTGTCGGGCCAGGATACTTTTGTGCAGGCTGTCCGAGGCACTCATGCAAAGATTCTCTCAATCCCCAGCAGCGCGAATGCGTTCACGAAGAAGGTGGAACTCCTTATTCGGTCGCAGCCCCAAATCGCTATATAATGAACTCCGGAAAGAGTCCAGTCTGTACTGAGCAATAGAAACATTGCCCTGATGTAAATGAGCATCCACGATTGCTCGGATCGCTAATTCGCTATACGGATCACTCAAGATAGACTGATAAGCGTACTCAAGAACATCTTCCCACTCGTTCCATTCCGTATAAAGTCGGATTAAGCGCATAAGCACCTGGGAATAGATATGCTTATAATGATTGCGGTAGGGAAGCAGCCATTTCTCTGACTCGTCTTCTGGTAAGAAGCCCTGGCTACAATAGTGTGCAGCTTTACGATAATAGAAGGCAGCTTTACGATTATTCCCATGTAAATCGCATTCGCGAGCTCTTTCAAGCAGCATTTCTAAATCACTCGTATCCAACCACCAGTTTCTACCCATTTGAAACCAATAGAAATTGTTAGGTTTACGATGAATAAAGCTTGATTCTTGTCTTGTTCTTAAGTTGGGTTCGAGCATATGCCGCAGATAATGCATGGTCACATGGAAATTTCCAAGCGATTTATCCAGGGAGATCTCCGGCCAGAAGAGATCAATAAATTGATCCGCCGAGCCAAGCTTGCCTGGATTTAGGAGGAACCACTTGAGAATCATGCGAGCTTTATTGCGTCGCTGCATCAAATCTCCTAGCGGCTGTTCTCCACAAAAGAGCCGGAATGGCCCAAAGAGATACGCACGATACATTGCCTGGTATTCGTATTCACGAGGATGAATCAGGATTTGCGCGGAGAGCTGAGAACTCTCTTTTTGTACTGCTTCCATAACGTTTTCATATCCTCCTTAAAACCAGATGCTCTTGATTGCTTTGATAGTCAAGTACCGATATCTTTTTGCTGGTTGGTTGCTTTGCTTAAAAGCGTAGACGCGCAGAGAAGCCGCCGCCCGAGTATTCCTCTCAAAAAGAGCGGACTTCGCCGCCTGTTTATGCTGCAATCATAAATGACGCTTGCATTTTACGTTAAGAAGTAAGGCTAAACTCAGAATGAGCGAGGAAACAACCATGCCAAGCGTCAGGCGTCGCGAAGCGCGGTGTATGGAATGATCCAGCCGATCAAACTGCTTACTCGTCTCTATTTGCTCAGAAGCCAGCTTTCCGAGTAAGAGGTCGGATTTGCGCAACATGTTCTCGGCAAGATGTTTTGTGTCGAGGAACCAGGCCACCGCTTGCTCCAAAGAAATGTGAGAGGCGGCCCGTTGCTGAATAACTTGTAGCATATCCTGCCGAACAACTTGAATCAGATTGAGGCTGGGAGAAAGCATACGTAAAGCGCCGTCGAGATTAAGCAATGTTTTTCCCAGTAGGGTAAAGTTAGCAGGGATAGATAAACGGTAGTTCATTGAAATGGATACGAGACCCAGCAGGGCGCTGCCGATAGCAATGCCTTTGTGGCTTGTGTCATGACATTGATGGACAAGAGCACAAACTTCCCGGGTAAAAGCGCCGCGATTAAACTGTTCGGGAAGGTTAAGCATCTCCAGATAGATATCAGCCACGCGCTCCCCCTGGCGCCGGGAAAACGCGAACAGTAAAAGGATGATATGATTCCTTTGATTTGCATCGAGCCGTCCGATCATGCCAAAATCCAGGAGCGCTAAGCGACCATCATCGGCCAGGAGCATATTTCCTGGATGGGGATCACAGTGAAAGATCCCGTTAACAATGATTTGTTTGAGATAGGCCGATAACAATTCTTTTGCCAGAACAGTATGCTCATGATTTCCTACATCATGAGCCGATAGCTGTGTTAGATGACGCCCTGGAATAAAGCTGAGCGTAAGAACATGTCGCGTTGTGTAGGCAGGATAAATAGTTGGCGTAATCAGGTGATGAAATTCGCGGATATCATGGCTAACATTACGAGTATTATCAGCTTCCTGGAGAAAATCGAGTTCCTGTTTCAAGGAACATTTGATTTCCTCTACAATCGACAAAAGAGCAAATTGCTTTCCTGTGGTTGTATACTTGCTCACAAAAACAGCTATCTCCTGAAGGACTTCGAGATCTATCTCCACCTGCTGCTGCGCTTCAGGACGCTGGACCTTAAGGACTACATGCTTGCCATTATGGAGAATCGCCTTATGCACCTGGGCAATAGAGGCGACTGCCAGTGGCTGATGGTTAAAAGAGTAAAAAAGGTCTGCAAGGGGAGCATGCAGATCACGTTCAATAATCTCTATAATTTGTGCACTCGCAACGGGAGCGACGGTATATTGCAGGCGCGAGAGTGCGTTAATGTAGAGCGGTGGTAAGAGATCGGGCCGGGTACTGAGCATCTGACCCAGCTTAATAAAACATGTCCCCAGTTCTTCGAGTGCTTTGGTGACATTTTCAGCATGTAAGGTATGTGCTTGTAATGTTTCTTGTGAAAGATCCTTATAACCATGGCGATACCATATGCCGAGTTGAACAATGGCATGGAATAAGTGATACTTTGCGATTATGCGGGCTATTTCAGCGCAGCGCGCTGGATGGTGCGTGAACTGGCTTCCCAGGTATTCTTTCACGAAAGAAACGAGTGTATTTGCTGGTTTTGTGCTCTTGATCATGCCGATCTCTCATTTCGTCTCCCTATGTCCCTTAAAAACTGATGCCCTGCCTGATTCCGCTTTGAAAGGCGAAATGCAATGCACTGGCGGATTGGGATAAGGCTGCGTGCATTTGGTCTGGGACCACGAACCCATGAATGGCTCCCTGGATACGCAGAATGGTCACGGAGGTTCCGGCATCCTTCAGGAGCTGACCATAGCACTCACCATCATCGCGCAAAGGATCATATTCCGCTGTGATAATGAGGGTTGGAGGGAGCCCGGAAAAAGACGCAGCCAGCGAGGGAGAAGCAAGAGGATTCTTCCTGTCCTCCTCCCCATTTAAACAATGCTGTCTAAACCAGAGAATATCTTCCCTGGTCAGGAAGTATCCCTCCGCGAAGTGTTCGAGCGATGGTGTTTCCAATAACCGAAAATCTGTCAGGGGAGTCAGGAGCAGTTGAAAAACGAAGTGCGGCCCCCCTCGATCACGGGTCATATGAGTAACCACTGCGGCCAGATTGCCGCCCGCGCTCATGCCGCCGATGGCGAGACGAGAAGCATCGCCATTGAAGGTAGCAGCATGAGTTGCGATCCACTGAACTGCTGCGTAACACTCATATGGACCAGACGGAAACTTATACTCGGGAGCCAGGTGGTAGGCCACCGAAATGACAAGGCATCCCGCCAGGTTTACAAGCTGTCGACAGAGGCCATCCTCAGAATCCAGGTCTCCTATGACGCCTCCTCCGCCGTGAAAATAGATTAGTATGGGAAAGAGCCCATCTCCCTTTGGCGTATAGATGCGAAGAGGAGTTCCTCCCTCTATTCTTCCGGGAATAGAGATATCCTCGACAGAGGCAACCGGCTCGCCGGGAGCAGCCATGCGTGTCAACGCGCGCTGCCTATAACGTGCCTGCTCTGGAGTCATATCGCGTGTCAATGAAAAATCAATCGCTTTCAGGCGCTTGAGCATGACACTGGTTTGGGTATCAAGTGGCATGGGATATCCTTCCTTCGATTGATAGCAACAGATGGGCCATCACGTCGTCTCCCGTGGTCGTTTGCTGATCGTTTGAATCTGCGCAGTTGCCGATGCGGTTGCGATAAGCAGGCCTTCCGGAGTATGAAGCTCAGCTTGAAGGAAAACGAGAGAGAGGCCCCGATGTACAATACGCCCTTCCGCGACGAGAGGTCCGACACGAGCGGAACGAATAAAATTTACCTTCAGTTCAACGGTTGGGGCAAATTGTTTCTCCCCAAGTATGACTGCAATTGCACCGCCCAGAGCCTCGTCAAGCATGGCAGTCAAGAACCCACCCTGGATAACTCCGATAGGATTCAGAAATTCTGGTCTAGCAAGAACCTCTATTTTGACTGCTCCATGCTCCCGATCAACCTTCAGCAGCTTCCAGCCAAGAAGTTGAGCTGCTGGAGGCCCGTCGGTACGACCTTCAACGGCATCCCAAAAGATACCACCATGCTGACTCATACGTTCTCTCCTCTACGCCTGGGGTCCCTGGATAGCGAAAGTAAGCTGGGCTTTGGCAACCGGTTCTCCATCTACGAGTGCCTCGGCGTCAACAATACCTCCCATACTTGCAAACTTGATAACTTCGCAGACGAAACGAATCTGGTCGCCTGGCACAACCGGTTTGAGAAAACGCGTTTTCGCACCCGCAAGCATATAGGTGGTTCCCTCCTCTATGGCTAAAGAGGAGTCGGCCCGCACGAGCAGAATAGCTGTTTGAGCCATGCCTTCGATCAGCAGAACACCCGGGAAGATGGCGTTCCCAGGAAAATGGCCCTGAAACATCCATTCATTGCCAGTGACGTTTTTTCGAGAGACGATACGCTCTCCTGGCTGTATTTCTTCCACAGCATCTACCATAATGAATGGGTAGGCATGTGGGAGCAAGCGGCAAACATCATCAAATCCGATGGCTGCACTCATGGTATTCTCCTTAGTCGTTGTATCTTCGTAACACGATGGCACTGGCTGATCCAAAGAGGTCTTGAGCAAGTAGAAGCACTGTGCCCTGTGTATTTTCTGGCCATGGGAGAGCTTTGGTAAACGTCTCGTTCGTGGCTGATGTGAGAAGGAAATCATTTTTCCTGGCTGCCGCTACGATGAGGTCGTGCTTCATCATGCACACTGCGGCCAGGGTCTGGAAAAGACCACTGGCTCCA
The DNA here is from genome assembly GCA_035703945.1 of Ktedonobacteraceae bacterium. Taxonomy (GTDB): domain Bacteria; phylum Chloroflexota; class Ktedonobacteria; order Ktedonobacterales; family Ktedonobacteraceae; genus DASSXK01. Next base: position 10,372 of record DASSXK010000439.1, read on the forward strand.
TAACTTTCCCCAAGGATTCCCTTCACTGGAGCAATCGAAACGTGGGCGTTGTGGGCGAGAAGATCGCGCAAGGCCAGTGCTTCGGCCTGATCTTGCCCTTTCAGCCCATTTGCACCTGATACGACTACATCGATTTCGTCTGCTGAAACGCCAGCCGCTTCTAATGCCTGGCGAGCAGTTCTTTGTAAGACGGCTGCTCGTTTCTCCAACGAGGGTGAAGAGGCAAATGCGCTTGACCAGCCTGCCAGTTCCGCCAGAGGACGCGCGCCGCGAGCCAGGGCATCTTTTGCCTGCTCCAGGACGACGACCGCTGCACCCTCGCTAGGCAACCAGCCTGTACTCGTTTCGGCAAATGGAAGACCTGCTTTCTGAAGGGTCCCTCCTGAGATAGCGCGCGCATTCAGATAGACCCAGAGAGCCGCGGGGCTCAGTTCCTCAACACCACCTGCGACGACCTGTCTTGCCCGTCCGTCTCGCACCATTTTTGCCGCGTACCCCAGGGCATCCAGACCGGCGCACTGTCCCGAAGCGACTGTTGTGTTCAGTGCTCGAGCTTTTAAGCGAATAGCGAGATGGGATGCAGGCGCGTTGGCAAGAGTATTGGGCGCTTCCATCGGACTGGTGTAGTGCGGACCCTCTGTGATAGCGGTGTAGTCATAATCGACCATGCTCTGGAAGCCAACGAGATTCGACCCTATCGTGATGCCCAGTCCGTCTGGATCAACGTTTTCGCTGGTCAGACCGGCCTCCTGCATTGCCAGAACCGAAGCTCCCAGCAAAAACTTTGTCCCTGTGCGCCAGTACTGGAGTCCGCGTTTCCCCAGGAGATCTACCAGCTTGCTGCTATCGACCCGCATTCCCCAGACAGGCTCTCCAGGGTTGTCGGGCGTCTCTGGGCATTCACTTTGTTGCAATTCCGACCAGACTCTTTCCATGGGTGTGCCACACCGGGCTCCTTGCTTTAAGGCCGACCAGAGCGTGTCTATTCCATGCCCGAAAGGGCTGATTGCTCCCATCGCTGTAATAACAATGGGCTCTTTCTCTTTTGTCATCGCTATACCCTCTTCATGACGATTGTGGCAATGTTGCCCCCAAAGGCAAAAGAATTACTCATCGCAACTTCTACATGGCGCTCTATGGCCTGATTGGGGACAACTCCTTGCAAGCATTCGGGATCTGGCTCGCTATAGTTCATCGTAGGTGGAATGATACTGCTACCAACGATGAGGGCGCAGGCAATAGCCTCTATGGCGCTTGCCGCTCCCATCGTATGGCCCAGCATCGATTTAATAGAACTAATGGGTAGATTATCCGCCTGTTCTCCGAATACCTTGCGCACTGCCAGCGACTCCGAGGAATCGTTTGCACGGGTACCAGTTCCATGAGCGCTAATATAGGCAATTTCATCAAGTTCCAGATTGGATTCTTTCAGTGAGCGCAGCATTGAAGCTTGTGCTCCAATCCCGTCAGGGTGAGGAGCGGTGGGATGGTGAGCGTCACAAGCCAGACCATAGCCGAGCAATTCCGCATAGATCTTCGCTCCTCGTTGTACTGCTTTCTCGTAATCCTCCAGAATCAGAACCCCGGCGCCCTCGCTCACTAACATACCTGCACGGTTGCGATCAAAAGGCCGGCATACATCGTGTGCCATACCACCCAGGCGGTGAAACACGGCAAAACATCCGCGAGAAAGGGCATCCGCGCCTCCCACTATGGCCACATCCACAAGTCCATCGCGGATCATATCCATACCCCAGCCTATCGCGTAATTTCCGGCGGCGCAGGCGGTTGGGATCACATGACATGGACCCTCGACTGCCAATTCCTGAGCAATAGCCGAGGTAATGTATGTTTCGGCATAGTGCGAAGCAAGTTCTGTGGGTTGGCTCGCTTGATGCTGAATCCGGCGACTATTTTCGTCTTCTCCGACCGAAGCATTGCCCATTGTCGTGCCCATAAATACCCCAATACGCGCCTGGTCATAGTTTGCTCCCACTATTCCGGCGTCATCAATTGCCATCCTGGCCGCTGCGACCGCGAGCTGCGTGGTCCGGCCACACAACGCGGGATCAAGCTTGCGAAAGTACTCCGCTGGCTTGAAGTCTCTCACTTCGCCGCCAATATGCGCCTCAAACATACTTGTATCAAAGGCTTGAATTGGCCCTGTTCCAACGTTGCCCGCAATCAAGGCTCGCCAGAAGGAGTCCGTGTCATTGCCGATTGGTGAGAGGACGCCTAAACCTGTGATTACAATACGTTGCACCATCACTTTTCTCTCCTCGCGAACAAAGGTCTGATTCAAATTAATATGAGAGTCGAAAGACATTACGCGAAAAAGACTGATCGCCCTTTCCGGTGTGCTGCCTGTTCTGTCACATTTGTTCCATTTCAGGATACTTTCCTTCTATCCTGAATGAGATGTGTTACACGCTCCCTTATAAGATCGGAGATACTACTAACCGGTCTCTTACAGAAGAAGTGATTTGCGTGTAACTTCAATCCGCCATGTTTTCCAGGAATATTGTCCTGAGTTCACAAGATATATGAAAGGGAGCATATGCATTTAGATGGAATCGTCCTTACCTACATGTCCGCCTGGTCAGAAACAGATGATGGGGAGCGGCGCGCTTTACTGGAAAAATGCTGGAACGAGAACGGTATGTATACTGATCCTACAGGGGATTTCATAGGCCGCGAGGCTCTGTGCCAGCATATCGGCGCATTTCTCCGGCGCTATACTGGGCATCACTTTTTACTGGCGAGCGGAGTAAATCAGCATCATGGATGGCTGCGATTTGGCTGGGTTCTTATCAGGCCAGATGGCAGTAAATTGATGGAAGGCTGTGACTTCGGTGCAGTAGATGCTAATGGTCGCCTACAAAGCATCAGAGGTTTTTTTGGTCCATTGCCAGCGGTGGCTTCCGCCTGGCCTGAGGAATTAGTCAGCAAAAATTAGCCAGAAGCTTTATCAATCATCCCGAAGTTTGACAAAGCAACCCGGAAGAGGATACACGTATTCTCTTCCGGGGGTAAGAGAGGCAGGCTCTCTCGCTTAGGCCTCCGGCCTTTTATTCCAAACATAAATCTGTTTCGCGTGCGGTGGCAGGTCAGGATAAATGAGCGAAACATACTGATCAAGATCTGCTTTTACCTCCTGAAACAGAGGATGATTGGCATATTCTTTGAGCACGGCTGGGAGAGAAGTATCGCTCTCGACAAAGTGAATGTAGATGTTTCCTAGCACCCATACATGGCGCGATTTTACTCCGATAAGGTGAGGCAACTCGGAATCATCTGATACCTTGAAGGCTGCCGCAATCTTTTCTTCACTTCCCGGCTCATAGGTTCCTACAATGATACCACGATAGGAAGCAGGCTCGCTGGAACCTGACCCGCAACGTTCCTCCAAACGTTCTTTAATAATGCTTTGCTGAATTTTCGTCTGGCTATCGAGGTGGTGAGTTGCGTGTTCGTCGTTAAATGGAGCGCCAGGCTTCATCGTAAATTCCTGTTCCCAGGTCATTACCGTCGCCGTCTCGCTCACCTGATTATACCACCAGTTGATCGCCATCTTTTGAAACGGGCCAGATGATGGATCGCGTTCCGAGTGGGTAGATTTGCGAGCTGCATCGGTCCAGCGAGTGGAGTTCCAGCTCCACTGAGTACCGCTTTCGTCAGGATGGGTAGTGAGTCGAAAGGTAACGCTGTTTTCCTGTTCCTCCAGTACTTCACAACTGGCATATTCAGTGAATAATTCTGGCCAGAGTCTGACATTATTGGTCGACTCAAATACAGCGTCAACCGGTACGTTAATCAGAACTGAGTTACGGATATACCCCATATGTGTTTGCTTCTTTCTTCGATTAGACCATTCATTATGCAATACTCGCATTTACCAATGTGGCAAGCTCTTGTGCGTTTTTCGTGGTTAATGCCTGCTCATGTGGAATAGTTACTTCAAGCACATATTCGAGACTTGTGCAAACCTCTGTGATCCCAAGAGACTCAACTCCTAGCTCCTCCCAGGAAGCAGTATCGATATTCGGG
>DASSXK010000446.1:0-2202 GCA_035703945.1 Ktedonobacteraceae bacterium
GGTGGTAACTGGAACGTTGGCATCTCCTGAGGTCAATCTACACTTCATAAAGCTGCGAAACATCGTTTAGTGGACGTAGCTAAATAGTTAAAGAGGCCGTTACTCAATCCCTGGACGAGTAACGGCCTCTTTGTTGTCGGAGAAACAGCTTTTAAACTAAGCGGTTTTTGCTTGTTCTGTCGTGTCGTCGATTGGGAGTATCTCTTCAAATGGCGAAGGGATCTGCTCGATCTTGCCGATCAGCAGGAGGTAGCAGAGGATACCCAGGATCAAGATCACGCTGGCAATGATGAAATTGAGCGAGAAACTATGCGTCGTATCGAAGATGTAGCCAGCGGCGATCGGTGCGATAATACCGGCAAGGTTATTGGCGCAGTTCATGATGCTGCCAGTTGTACCAACGGTGCCTTTTGGCGCGATGATTGCGGGCAGGCTCCAACCAACCGGTGCGAAGAAAGCCAGACCACCCAGCGCGATTGAGATCCAGATGATTGCGATATTGGGGTCCGTGGTGAAGGCGGCCCCAATGGCGAATACACCCATCAGCAGACCAGCCGTGATAAAGGCCTTACGTACCTTCGTCTGGTCAAAGCCTCTGGCGATCAGACGGTCAACGAGCCAGCCACCTATAAAGATGTCGGTCAATGTGGCGACCGCCCAGGGAGCAATCGAATAGATCCCACTCTTAAGGACGGACATATGAAGCGCGGTCTCCAGGTAGCCCGGCAGCCAGGTGAGGTAGAGGTAGAATGAGTAGCCATAGGCGGCAAATCCGAGGGTCATTGCCCAGATTTTGCGTTGGCTCAGCAGATAAAGCAGGTTCCGCCCGCTATTTCCGACCGTAGAGACCTCTGGTTGAGCTCCACCTTCAACGATATAGTCGTATTCTTCTTTGGAAACTTTGCTTTCCTTCGGGTCGCGATAGAAGAACCAGAAGATGAAGGCATAAATCAAGCTGATTGCTGCGGTGTAGTAAAAACCAGCTCGCCAGCCACCAACGGAGACGATCGCTGCCGTAACCGGGATACCAATTACGTTTGAAAATTTAGCGGCGGCATCGAAGGATGATGTTGCCAGTCCACGCTCTTTGATTGGGAACCAGTAGCCGGTAGCTTTGGAGGCTCCTGGGAAGGCCGGAGCTTCGGCAACCCCAAGCAAGATACGAGCGAGGATGATCAATCCCAGGCCACTGACAACAGCGGTCAACAGCGTCGCGACTGACCAGAGGAAGGTGCCAACGCGCATCAGCCATTTGATGCCGATGCGATCCAGTAGAGTTCCTATCGGGATTTGGAGCAATGTGTAAGACCATAAATAACTGCTGAAAATGACGCCTAGCTCCACTTTGGAGATATGGAACTCTTGAATGAGGGGGGTGGCACCAACGGTAATGTTAACACGATCTAAATAATTAATAACAATACCGAAACCAAGGAGGAGTGCGATACCCCAGCGGAAATAACCAACGCGGGTTTTCATGAGAATGCCTGAACTTTCCATACTAGTAATTAATACCGATACACAATTTTATCATATATCTCTTGATTAATACTAGTACAGTAATTCAGCTTAAATGAGCATCTCTGATCCTTCTCAAGTCGATCATATCGCCATAAATAAGTAATTTACTATCAATAAATTAGCTTTGAAAATTAATATATATTGTTGGTTATTGCGTAGAAAGTGGTAAAATGCCCTGTTTCAGTGCCACTGCGATAGCTTCCGAGCGTGACTCGACGTTCAACTTGGTGTAGATGTTGGTCAGGTATGCTCGTACTGTTCGTTCTGTTATACCCAGGCGGCGGGCGATCTCTTTGCTGCGTTCGCCTCTGGCCACGCCTGCCAGTACCTCCAGCTCGCGTCTTGTCAACTCCATATAGCCCTGGGTGTGTGTTGTTCTGGTTGGCGAACTGGAATATGTGGTGTGGGAAAGGATGCGAGCCATGATCTCAGGCTGGATAACGATTTCACCGCGAGCGGCCGTCCGAATCGCGTGAAACAGAGTATCAAGCGGCGTTTCCTTGAGTAGATAGCCGCAGGCTCCAAGCTGGAGTCCGTGCATCATCAACTCATCTTCATCGTAGGTGGTCAGAATCAGAACTGCGATCTCTGGCCAGGTTTTGCGAATATGCTCAAGCACTTCCATGCCGCTCATACCAGGCATGCGCAGGTCTAGCAGCACAACATCGGGCGCAGACTCGC
>DASSXK010000602.1:0-3757 GCA_035703945.1 Ktedonobacteraceae bacterium
GCCGAATACGATGCGATTTTAAACATATTGGACGTTTTGCAATATTTCGCAAGACGTCCAAATTTTTGTACTTTTGCATCCCAAAATCTTGATTTTTAACGTTAAATTAGGTAATGTATAAGATATACATACATACTAGGAAAAGTATGTGACGTGTGCCTGTTTTGCGGATTCTTAAGCATGTCTTATACATTAAATTTAACCATGTTATCCTTGTATAAGATCAAGAAAGGGTTTTATCCGGTGGAGCTTGAGAATTCATACCCCCACCACAGAACATGTAAAAACAACCGAACAATGCCTATGGTCTTGCCCTTATCCATTTTGCGCGTATCACGCAGACAAGGAGAATTGCCACAATGCAAAAATCCCTTCGGAATGTGAAACCCGGGCTGCCGCAGGAAAGACCATCAACTGAAGAGATCATGCATTTTACATTGCAAGGTTTGTTACCATCGGGACATGTTTTGGCATTGAACACAAATCTTGGAAGTCTTTCTGAACTCTCATATAGCCTGGACTGGCCCAGGATGATTGCCCAGCAGCAATTTACCACAAGTGAATTGAGTGTATTAATGCCCCTCCTGGAAGCTCATCCCCATTATTGCCCTTATGAGGTCCTGCTGGCTAATTTCATTAGCGGCCGGATGACGGCGGAGACAATAGCGGAAAGTCGGATGCGTTTACAGGAAGCGCAGCTTCGAGGTGAATGGGATCAGGAGATGCGTCCTGTCAGGAACGTCCTATCGCGAACGCGTATCAAGATGCGTAGCTTTGCGATCGAGATCTCATCTATTCTTGAAACCGGGTATATTCTGATGTATGTCTCAGGACATAAAAAATGGGAAAGTCCTCCTAGAGAAAAGCCAACCAGAACCATTGTCACACCAGATTGGAATGAAGTACCCTTGGAAGCCCACAACAAGTTCTAGATAAAGGCCGAGGAACTGTCAAAATCCATTGAGCTTTTCATGGAGATCACAGTTAATCCTCTTAATCACTCACCTGGCGTGCCTCAAATGTAGATTGGGCCGCCTCCAGAGGAGTTCCGGCATTCTCATTGACACCCGGCAGCAACCAACAGTCTCACACTGTAGCTGACCCAACCCCGGTCATGTGAATGCAACTCCAGGAGGAAACCGAGAAGCGCCTTACTCCCGCCTCTCTATTTTTCGATTCCATCAAAAAGTATTACCCCTTGATGCCGATTGCTCAGCGCCAGAGCTTTCAAAATAAGGATACCGATAGGAAATAGATCCCACCAAAGGCTGAGATTGTGCTTTATTTGCATAAAGTAGGGACCTCGTTTGTCATTTCCTGTCTGTTAGGAACTGAAACAACAGATTTATTGCTCTGCGAAACAGGCGCAGAGCATTTTTTATGCTTGCTTGTAGTTTGAAGAGCAAGAATTTGATGGTTTTGGCGGAACATCTGTGGCATACTGAGGCTGAAGATAAGTGTTGAGATGAAGGATGATCTTGTGGATAGATCATCTCCATAGACAAGGAAACCAAGATGAAAGCGAAGGATATCGCTGGCCTGCTGGCACTTTCGGCCTTCTGGGGTGGCTCGTTTTTATTAATTCGTATTGCGGCTCCTGTGTTGGGTCCAGTTGTGCTGGTCGAGCTACGTGTGCTGCTGGCGGGTCTGTTGCTGGTGCTCTATTCGCTCGCGACGAAGCGGCCTCTGAACCTGCGCAAATACTGGCTGATCTATCTGATGATCGGTCTTCTCAATTCCGCGATCCCCTTTACTTTGATCGCTACCTCAGAACTCCATCTGACCGCTGGCCTGGCGGCGATTCTGAATGCGACCAGCCCGCTCTTTGGGGCGGTCGTTGCGGCCATCTGGCTCAAGGAGACCCTGACGCTCAAGAAGGTCATTGGTCTGGTGTTGGGACTTGTCGGCGTGTGTGTCGTTATGGGCTGGAGCCCGTTGCCTTTGACGCTGACGATTATCCTTTCCGTCGTGGCCTCGCTGACGGCGGCAGCCTTCTATGGTATCGGGGGAGCCTACATAAAGATATATGCACATGGTACAAATACTGTGGCCATCGCGACATGCAGTCAGCTTGGGGCGGCTCTCTTCCTGCTTCCGTTGACCGTTGTGGCTCCGATGCAACATACCCCATCCCTTCTGGTCGCCCTGGCTGTTGCGGCGCTGGCGCTGGTCAGTACGGCGATCGGCTATCTCATCTACTTTAGCCTGATTGCCAACGTCGGGCCAACTCGCGCCCTGACAGTGACGTTTCTGGCACCGGTCTTTGGCGTGCTGTGGGGTTCGGTCTTTCTTGGGGAAGTGCTGACAGTCAGCACGGTTCTTGGCTTCGCAATCATCTTGCTGGGAACAGGCTTCGTGACGGGTATTATTAAGTTTGGCCGAAAGAAGGAAGCAGTCAGCGAAGAGGTCCAGGAACAGCAGGAGATTGCTCAATGATAGGGAAAAAGGAAGGTTTTATCATCCCTTATTCTTTGGAGTGGAGCTGCTCAGGCGATAGGTTTTGATGGCACCCATCAGGGGGAACCAGTTGCTGGACGCGCGAATGTTGGGATCGTTGGCATCCTCATCGCTGGCGTGGTACATCGTTTGAATGTGGTTTAGGCGTTGAATCAGCGTGTTGCGATGAATTTTGAGGGTTTGTGAGGTGTCGGTCAGGTTTCCACCATTTTCGATAAAGACCTCAAGTGTATTTAGCAGTTCGCTGCCTTGCTTCAGGTCGTCATATTGGACAAGCTTCAAGACGAGTTCCTGATAGCAATCTACTGGCCAGGTTGGCTGGGTGAACTGTTTAAGATAGCGTAATCCTCGCAGGTCGTCGAAAGAAAGAACCGCCTGCTTTTGTAGCCCCAGTCCTATCTGGAGAGCCTCGTTTGCCTCGGTATTGCCGCGTTGATACTCGGCGATACCGATACAGACACGACTGATGCCAATTTGAATATTACAACCGAAGTCTGTTTCCAACATTTGGACCAGTGTGCTTAGCCATTGCTTGAGTTCTTTTAGTTTAATCGTAGGCAATTCGGGGATTAGAGCCCGCAAAAGGTTCTCATCTTCGGCCTGGAGCACGCTCGGATAGCGCTGGAGGAGTTCGGATTCCATCATTTCGATGACCTTGTTGTGTTTTCTGCCTGGCTGACTGGTATGGCTCTGTGAAAATTCGATCAGAAGCAGACGATGTGCTTGAGAGAGGTCATAATCGAAGAAGCTGGCCCGGCGGGTTAAGGCTTCCAGGGTTTCGACCTGGGCAACGTTAGCGGCCAGAAGATCGTTCAGGAAGGTTTTTGAAAGCTGCCGACGCTCCAATGCCACGGAGGCTCGTTGATGTTTTAAGGCCAGATTGAGCTGGTTGGCGATGATCTTGAAAATGATTTGATCGTCTGGTGCGTAATCGCGTTGTCGACTGGTGTAGCAGAGCAGCAGACCGGGCAGTTCGCCCTCGCGCGTCAGTGGAATTGGCAGGAGCGTGACATAGGGTACTTTTTCTAGCGGATTGAGCGCCTCCAATTCGTGAGGGAGCAGTTTGGGAAGCTCTTCCGTCTCAAAGAACCTGGAAATTTGTGTCCAGAGCTCCGGCTTGATTTTAATTGGATGGACATAGGATTCGGTCCCCTCCAACGCTTGCGAAGAGGCCCGAACTGTGAATGGACCCCCTTGCTGATTGGCCAGCAGGATCAAGCAGAGATCCACCCCCAACATTTGCTGCGCCTGTTTGGATAGGGCTTTAAGAAACTCATCCAATGGTAGATTGGAATTGCTG
>DASSXK010000623.1:0-5025 GCA_035703945.1 Ktedonobacteraceae bacterium
TCCTCCGGACTACTACACCCCAAATTCTAGTGAATTTTCCCTTTTTCAATTAAACAGCAATCAGCAAGGGGGGGTTTTACTGGCATCCCCGATTATCTCTCTCATTCTTCTATAACCCTGACTGTTCCAACGTTATAAGCAGGCGTGGAAAGTGCCAGGGAGAGAGGTTTGATGTCTTCTGCTCTACTTATTAATGTCAATCCCTAACGTTTCGTATTGCAATCATCCAGAGTGTGGGGGACACCGATTGTCGTCTGTGTTCTTATTCGTTCGTTTAGTACCGAGTGTGTGTCTTGGTTTGGCTATTCAGACAGTTGTAAATGCCGCTTAGATCCAACACGGCCGGCTTGAGTCGCATCGCTACATAACCTTTAGTTTTCGTTCGTTTGTTTTGCAAGATGGCTCATTTACCTGTCTGAAAGATGTACAACGTTTGTTAAATCCTTGTCAACACGCATTGTGAGTGTGGATGGAGAAAAACGGAGAAGCGGCCGGGCGTAAGTTATGACACTTGCCTGACTTGACTGGGCCGACCGCACCCAACACAACCTTCAACTAGTGGCGCAGGCCAAGTTTCGCGATCAGTGCACGATAGCGATCAGGGCTTTTTTTGCTCAGATAGGAGAGCAATCGTCGTCGCTGACCAACCAGGATTCTGAGTCCCCGGCGTGAGTGCAGGTCATGCTTATGAATCTTGAGATGCTCTGTTAAACCGTTGATTCTCGTAGTCAGGATTGAAACCTGAACTTCGGGAGATCCGGTGTCTGTTTCATGGATACGCGAGTTCTCAATAACCTCGCTTTTTACTTCTAGGGTCAAAGCCACGCTGGTATTCACCTCCTCAAGTATGATCTGGGAATGTTTTATCTTTTTGCATTATAGCATGCAGGGTGATAAGAGTCTAGATACTCAATGGCTATAAAGGCTTGTGCCTGTATAGACACTTTTGGGTTCAGGCCCGAGCTATTCGATCTCTTATGCTGCCCTGCTGCTATAAAAAGGGATATTACTTGATGGTGCCCTTGGCGCCAGCCTCGGCCAGCTTGTCGATGATCTTCTGGGCCTCTTCTTTGGAGACGCCTTCCTTGACGGCCTTAGGAGCCTCGTCAACGACAGCCTTTGCCTCTTTAAGACCCAGGCCGGTCAGCTCGCGGACAGCCTTGATGACGTTGATCTTGTTAGGACCAACTTCGGTCAGGATGGCATCGAACTCGGTCTGCTCTTCAACTGCGGCGACAGGAGCAGCCTCAGTAGCGGCGGCAGGAGCAGCAGAGGATGAGACGGGAGCTGCGCTGACGCCCCATTTTTCCTGGAGGGTCTTGGTCAGCTCAACGAGCTCAAGGACGTTCAACTTTTCAATTTCTGCAATGATGGTATCGAGAGCCATTTTTTCTTTCTCCTGAAATTACTCGGCGGTAGCGCCGCTATTCAATTGCTCTGCACGAGCCTGGAAAATGTAGACAAGATCGCGAAGTGGCGCGGTCAACAGTCCATAGGTAGAAGCCAGGGGACCCTGGATCGTTCCAACGACCTGAGCCTTGGCATAATTCTTTCCGCCAGACATCTTTGCAATATCGTTGACCTGCTGCGCTGTAAGCGAGCGGCCGCCGAGAATGCCTGATTTCAGAACGGCAGTCTTTGAGGCATTGACATAATTTGCAACAGCTTTCGCTGCGGCGACTTCGTCATCGTAGCTGAATGCAACAGCGGTTTGACCATTGAAGATGCTTTTATCAAGGTCAGTCATGTTGTTGCGCTCACTCGCGATGCGCAGCAGCGTGTTTTTAGTAACCTGGAATTCCAGGTTAGCAGCACGCATTTTAGCACGCAGGTCATTCATGTCCTTGACGGTCAATCCCTGGGTTTGAACCAGAATTGACATCGTCGCACGACCTAGCTTATCGGTTAGCTGCTCAATAGTAGCTGCCTTTGCTTCGGTTGGCATGAGTGATTCCCCCTTTCGCGTAAGATAGATCAAAAAAAGCCTTCGGTGATCACCGAAGGCACGAGAGATCGTATATTCACTCTGTCACACGGCGTCTCCCCCGCTTGAAAAGCGTAGGGTGCAACGTGAGCACAGTTATTTGTGTGATACGTTCCCTCGGCAAGCCGACACCTGAAAAGGGTCATTTACATGCCTGCTGGCATACTTGCTGTCTTCGGTTAGCTTATCAGCCAACTCCGTGAATGGATCTGGTGAACTTCTCATCGAAGAGCGAGAGGTTCAGATATGCGAGCTATTCACGAGCCGCGAATACGCGGCGCTGCCGACTGATGGTAAGAATTTGGTGCTTGAAGCACCTGACTGAGACAGTATACAGCTTGAAAGCCAGAATAGCAAGTAGTACTATCCTGACTTTCAAGTGAATGTAGAAAAGCTTAGGGTTTCAGCGCGGTGGCGCTGGCGACATCCAGATGAATGCTGGGAGACATGGTTGAAGCAAGCACCACGCTCTTAACATAGGTTCCTTTTGAACCTGTCGGACGAGCACGCATCACTGCGTCAACAACCGAGGTCAGGTTGGACATCAAAGCCTGCTCGCTGAAAGAAAGTTTTCCAGCCGGGATGTGCAGAAGGGCAGTCTTATCGACTTTGAACTCCACGCGGCCAGCTTTTACTTCCTGAACGGCGCGGGTTACGTCGAAGGTGATTGTGCCTGCTTTGGGGCTTGGCATCAGACCCCTGGGTCCGAGTCTCTTACCCAGGCGACCAACTTTACCCATCACATCGGGGGTTGCGATCGCGACATCGAAGTCGAGCCAGCCCTCTTCGATCTGCTTAATCACATCATCCAGGCCAACAAAATCGGCGCCAGCAGCCTGGGCCTCGTTGACTTTTTCGCCCTGGGCGAAGACCAGTACTTTGACCTCTTTACCGGTACCAGCAGGCAGCATTGCGACGCCGCGCACCATCTGGTCGGCATGACGAGGATCGACGCCAAGCTTCATATGGACTTCCATCGTGGAGTCAAACTTGACGTAGTTCATTTTCTTGAGGAGAGAAACAGCCTCTTCTGGCTGATAAAGCTTCTCCGCATCGATAAGCTTTAGTGCTTCCAGGTATTTTTTACCATGTTTTGGCATATCTATTCAGCCCTCCTTGTGGCAGAATAACCGCAGTGACTTTCGGGCTCTAATTATTCGATGGTGATTCCCATGCTGCGAGCTGTACCAATGATCATGCTCTCGGCGCCTTCGATATTGATTGCGTTGAGGTCTTTCATCTTGAGCTCGGCGATTTCGCGCAATTTCTCGCGATTAATCGAGCCGTTCTTTGCTTTATTCGGTGTTGCAGACCCTTTAGCAACGTTGGCCGCTTTCTTCAACAGGTCAGGTACCGGCGGGGTCTTGGTAATGAATGTAAATGAACGATCTTCGTAGATCGTGATTTCGGCAGGGATAACCATGCCAGCTTGTCCGGCGGTGCGCTCGTTGTACTCTTTGCAGAACGCCATAATGTTGACGCCTTGCGGTCCAAGAGCAGTACCGATTGGAGGTGCTGGGTTGGCTTTACCTGCGGGGATCTGTAGCTTTACTACAGCCTTGACGCGTTTTGCCATAGTGTTTCAAACTCCTCAGAAAGGGTCTTAGATCTTCTCCACCTGGAGGAAATCCAGGACCACTGGTGTTTCGCGACCGAAAAATGAAACGAGCACGGTGACTTTATTTCGGTCCATGTTAATATCACTGACCGTGCCAATAAATTCAGTGAAGGGGCCATCGATTACACGTACGCTTTGGCCTTTGGCAAAACTGATTTTTGCTTTGGGCTTGTCGGTCTCTTTGGTAACCTGCTTCAGAATGGATTTGATCTCAAATTCCTGAAGAGGTACCGGGCGAGTGCCCGAGCCAACAAAGCTAGTGACCCCGGGGGTATTGCGAACGACATACCAGGCTTCATCGCTCATAATCATCTCCACCAGCACATAGCCGGGGAAGACCTTACGTTGCACAGTGCGCCGCTGGCCTTGTTTAATCTCCACCTCTTCTTCCATCGGGACGATGATTCGGAAGATTTTGTTGCGCATATCCATAGAAGCGATACGGGCTTCGAGGTGGCTCTTCACTTTGTTTTCATAGCCAGAATAGGTGTGAATGGCAAACCAGGCTCGTTCGCCGTTGCCTGATGACATTGAGTCTGGATCGACGCGTTTTACCTCACTTGAGGTATTAGTGCCGATTTGCTCTGGCTGCTCTTTCCCGTTGGTATGTTCTGAAACCACAATGTATCCCCTCTGCTCCCAGGCGGCACTATTTACTTGAGGACAATCAACTGCATGAGTTTCGTCAGTCCCAAGTCCACCCCACCTAACACAATAGCCAGCGCAACAGAAAGAGCGATTACCGCAAACGTCATGTTCCTGGCTTCCGGAAAGGTTGGCCAGGTTACTTTATAACGTAACTCATAGTAGGCATCGCGCATAAAGCGGACCGCAGGCGCGTTGAGCAATGGCGAAGATGAACCTTTCTTCGCTGGCTTTTGAGAAGTTGCTTTAAGCGAGCGGGTGGCTTTAGCCTGGGCTTTCTCGTTCTTGTCGGTCATTATATTAGCCACGTTGAACCTTTCTCTATCAGTAGAGACTTTGTTCCTACTAACTATTTGGTTTCCCGATGGGCGGTCTGGACGCGACAAGTAGGACAGAACTTCCTCAGTTCAAGTCGTTCCGGATTGTTTTTCTTGTTTTTCGAGGTACTGTAGTTGCGCTGTTTGCAGGTTGAGCAAGCCAGGGTGGCTACAATACGGTTTTCTTTACCTTTACTTGCCATTTCTTTCTCCGTTCAAGCCTCGAAGGAGAGAGCCGAGTTTCAGATTCTCTTGTTCAGACGAATCTGAAACTCGAACAGTTCATGCTTGAGACTTATTCGACCTTGGTGCAGATACCTGCGCCAACGGTACGTCCGCCTTCGCGGATGGCGAATTTCACGCCCTCTTCCATTGCGACCGGCTGGATCAATTCCACGGTCATTTCGATGTTGTCACCAGGCATGACCATCTCGACCCCTTCCGGCAGCCTGATGTTGCCG
>DASSXK010000697.1:0-3724 GCA_035703945.1 Ktedonobacteraceae bacterium
CCTTGTGATGCACATACCTGCTTATTATCCGAGCCGCTTGCCAGAGATATTCGATCGGCTGGGAACACTCCCGGCCTCTCACCCGATTGATGGAGAGACGATACGACCCGGGCATATCTATATTGGCTTGCCCGACCATCATCTTCA
The DNA here is from genome assembly GCA_035703945.1 of Ktedonobacteraceae bacterium. GTDB lineage: Bacteria > Chloroflexota > Ktedonobacteria > Ktedonobacterales > Ktedonobacteraceae > DASSXK01. Next base: position 148 of record DASSXK010000697.1, read on the forward strand.
GTTGGAAGAAGGATCTATTCGTATCACTCAGGGACCCAAAGAAAATCGCCATCGACCAGCAATTGACCTTTTATTTCGGACGGCGGCTTATAGCTATGGTTCGCGTGTGGTAGGCGTTATTCTTACCGGGGCGCTGTATGACGGGACGGCTGGATTAAAGGTAGTGAAGCAGCATGGAGGGATCGCGATCGTTCAGGACCCGGCTGAGGCATTGTTTACGAGCATGCCGATGAGCGCAATCGAACATGTCGACGTTGATTATGTCGTCCCATTGTCTAAAATGGGATCGTTGCTGATACATTTGGCTGGTCCAATGGAGGAGGAGCAGATGAAGGCTCCTTCGGTTTTCTCCAACTCTCTAACTAAAGAAGCTCCGGGGCACTGTGGCCTTTTTAAGGAAGAAGCGTAAAGAACCAGCAAGCCATGCACTTCACTGACTGAACGCGCTTGAGAAGCCAGGGCGAACCGTGCCAGAAACCATCAACGGTGAAGCGTTCCAGAGATCCCTGATGAGAAAGCGCTTAGTAGGCGCGAGACCGCCGTTGCGAAGGGTCTTTCAATGGTAAGCCATGCAAGCAAATAGATAAAGTTTGGATCGACAAGCGAGCAAGCGCATGCTATAATTACACTCCACCCTGGTTTTCGCATATCGAATCATCTATTGTCTTGTGCGCTCTTGCAATTCTATCGTCTCCCATTCGAGGGCTACGCTCCTTACGATCCTACTACCATTTTTTGAAGGAGGTAACAAATGGCACAGATTGAACGGCGTGGCTATCTGCCTCGCTGGACATTGAAGACCGAAGGGGTCATCGCACCAGATGAGCGGTTGCCGTGGGGGCAAAGCATCCTCATCGGCCTGCAACATGTGCTGGCAATGTTTGGGTCCACTATCTTAGGCCCCATTCTAATGGGATTCAATCCTAACACCGCTATCTTCTTTTCTGGCATCGGCACGCTTATTTTCTTTCTTATCACAGGTGGGAATGTTCCCAGCTACCTGGGATCAAGCTTCTCCTTTATTGCCGTCGTTGTGGCGGTCAGCGCCTTTAGTGGTAAGGGCATCAATCCGCATATTGATGTGGCGTTAGGTGGCATCATCGCCTGCGGCGTGGCCTATGCGATTATTGCCGTGATTGTGATATTTGCTGGTTACCGTTGGATCGAAAAATTGATGCCGCCAGCCGTAACTGGTGTGATCGTGGCTGTGATCGGGCTAAACCTGGCTCCCGTGGCGGTAGCGGACGCCAGCAAAACATCCTTTGATACCTGGATGGCACTCTTTACACTCGTAGTCCTGGCTCTCGTCGCCATCTACGCACCTGGACCACTACGCCGCCTCCCAATCCTGATTGGTGGGATTATTGGCTATCTGGCCTATTTGATCCTGGCGAACGGCTTTGGTCTGGGAACGCCGATCGACCTTTCGCCGGTCGCAAACGCGGCCTGGATCGGTCTGCCAGGCTTTACCGCGCCAACCTTCCAGGCCAATGCGATGGTGCTGATCGCTCCGGTGGCAATCATCCTGGTGGCGGAGAATTTAGGACACATCAAAGCCGTGAGCGCAATGACCGGCCGCGATCTGGACCCCTATCTTGGTCGCGCCTTCCTGGGCGATGCGCTTGCAACAATCGTCTCCGGCTTTGGTGGGGGACCGGGTGTCACAACCTATGCGGAAAATATTGGGGCGATGGCAGTCAGCCGTATCTATTCCACGCTGGTCTTTGTGATTGCCGCGATTGTGGCGCTGCTGCTTGGCTTCTGCCCCAAGTTTGGAGCGTTAATTGGAACGATTCCCATCGGCGTGATTGGTGGTCTCGCCTTCGCCCTGTTTGGTCTGATCGCCGCCACTGGTGGGCGCATCTGGGTCCAAAACCGGGTCGATTTCACCAAAAATCGGAACCTGATCACCGTGGCAGTGGCGCTGACGATGGGCGCTGGCAACTTTACGATCAACTTCGGCAACTTCGCGCTTGGTGGGATAGCAACGGCAACATTCAGTGCGATTATTCTCTATCAACTGCTCCGCGAGCGGACACCTGAAGAAGAGGCTGTAGAGGTGGCCGATAGCGCAGTCGAAACACCCGAACAGAGATCTGCTGAACCGGGCTTAGAGGCTTGAATCTTCCATACAGAGAGGCAGGCAGGGAAGATTTCTCCCTACCTGCCTCCCACTTTTTTTATCTCGTCCCCTGGCGGTTTTTTAGCGACCAGCGACAGGCAATTTATTCACAAACGGTACCAGTTCGGTAGTGAGTAGATCGAAACTGGCGGAATCAGCGGGATAGCGAACCATCACTTCGTCAATACCCACCTTAGCCAGCGCTTTGATGTAGTCAAGTGCCTCCGGGTCCAGACGGCCATTCTGAGCAATGGGTGCCATATAGAGCGTTGTCTTCTGGATCTGCTCATAGGGGCGATTCTGCTTCTGGCACTGTTCGCGCAGAATGTCCAGTTTCGCTTGCAGATCATCGAGTCCCCGGCCAAAACCAATGCTGACAGCGTCGGCATAGGTAGCCATCAGACGTAACATCTTGTTGCCATGACCCGCAATCATTATGGGCGGGTGAGGCTTCTGAATGAACAAAGGATTACCAATGGTGCTCGCAAGCTGATAATAGGTGCCCTCAAACGGTTTATCCTCGCCCGACCAGAGCTGCAAAGCCATCTTAAGCACTTCTTCTAAACGCGCAACCCGCTCACCTGCCGGGGGAAATGGCAGGCCCATGCGTTGATGCTCATCAAGCCCAAAGTCCGGGCTCGCACCAATGCCCAGATAGGCCCGACCATTTGAAAGCGCGTCCAGCGTGTCCGCCATCTTCACCAGCACCGCTGGATAACGCATCGTAATGCCGGACACCATCGTGCTGAGCTTGATACGATTGGTGCGGGCCGCGATAAAGGCCAGCACACTCCAGGCCTCATAAAAATCGGTAACAACCGCTGTAGGAGCGTTCTCACCTCGTCTCAAAAACGCAGTGCTCTCTGGTTTAAGTGTAAAGTGATCGGGAATCACCAACGTCGCAAATCCCGCCTGATCGGCCCGCTCAGCCACACGAACAAGATATTCATGAATGGGCTTGTTTTGTGAACCTGCTAATCCTATTTGCAATCCAATACGCATGTTTTCTCCTAAAAAATAAATACACCGCACATTGCCTCGTCTGATATACCAATCGTATTGTCTCACAAATAAAACATATAGTATAGATCTACTTTCATATCATCCACTAATAAGTCCGCAAAGCGAGCATATAAGCTAATTCCCTCAAAAAAGCCATCAGATATCCGAAATTTGAAAGAAGACTATCCAGTCTTCTCGCAGGGAAGTCCTTGATTCGAAGAGTGAACAGTTCATCAGGATGAAATGCCACGTGGGCGAAGACCAACCAGAATAAGGGACCAGACACCATCAAAGGCGGCATTGATGTCGGGATCAGACCACTCGGTGACATGGGCAGGATTATGAAAGCGAGTTGTGGCATAAAACACCGCCCAGGCCGAGGCCAGCGGATCATCGGAGGCAAACGCACCCTGGGCGACTCCGTCAATAATGATATGCGTAATTTGCACGACA